>DATMXY010000402.1:0-17555 GCA_035561275.1 Anaerovoracaceae bacterium
TGTATCAATGGCAGAGAAGCGACGCTGCAGACGGTACCTATGAGGATATTGAAGGTGCGACAGAAGATACGTATACCCTGACAGAAGACGATATCGACTGTTTCATCAGGGTGACCGTCTCAGGAACGGACGGATATACGGACTTCGATGCTAGTGATCCCATCGGCCCTGTGGTAGCTAGCCAGCAAATACAAATGCCGGTAACCGCAGGCGGAATTACCGCAGACGGAGTAACCGGAGGCGGGGTCACCGAAGGTGGGATTACCGCAGGCGGAATTACCGCAGACGGAGTAACCGGAGGCGGGGTCACCGAAGGTGGGATTACCACAGGCGGAATTACCGGAGGTGGAGTCACCGAAGGTGGGATTACCACAGGCGGAATTACCGGAGGTGGAGTAACCGAAGGTGGGATTACCACAGGCGGAATTACCGGAGGTGGAGTAACCGAAGGCGGAATTACCACAGGCGATACCACAACAGGCGGACCGGATCGGGATAACGAAATGGCTGCCGATGGCACGGAAGATAACGAATCGGCAGTTAATGCAGAAAACCCGGGAGAAGGAACCGGTACGGAAACAGGACCGGAGGATGAGGTTCCCGGTTATGAGGAGGAGAGAGATACAGGAACTGGATCGGGGAACGCCAATGCCGGCCCGGTGAATGAGGAGGAAAGCACAAAAGCAGGATCAGGGAGCGGCAATACCAATCCCGATCGTATCAATCCGGCAACAGGACCGGCGGAAACAACCGGTGCGGATGATACGGGATCCGAAGACGACAGATCAGTTAAAGACTACAGCATAAGTAATTAGGAGATCGATCCGGATACAGGACCGGAAGAAGAACCCGGTGCGGACGAACTCCAGAATGAAAGGCCCCATCTATTTATACATGGATGGGGTCTTTTGATTGATGCTTTAGCAACGGTTCCGACCGAAGAATAAGGGAGGAACAACTAACCACCGGCTATGACGATGAGATTAAAAATCTTAAGATATAAGTGAAGAAGAAACCTCTTCGTATTAAGAACCTGCTGTGGTGGGGGCAAAAATTCAGGTAAAGTACAAAAATATACGCATAATCCTGTATAATGATGAGAATTCTGTATAAAATTGCACGACGGAGCAGAATTCAGAGAAAAAAGTGTACTTTAATTGAAATTTTGCCCCCAATACGCCGAAGTTAAAGATTTAAACATTTCAAAGGGAAATAAGATAGCCCTTTAGGGCTGCTTAGGGAAATCTGTGCGATTGGCGAACTTTTCGATACATCTTGAGATGTAGCTGGTAAAAGCCCCTTATAGGGGCAGAGCATTACGCTAAGCCGGCGGTCATGCTTGTTGATTTTCCCTGTGGCGTCGTTGCTGTCCGCTTCAGGTTTGGCTGCAAAATACTTTGTTGCCAGACTTTTCCGAAATAATTCGAGTTTTACTGTTTAAAAATGTTGAAATATGATAAAATCGCAACGGAGGGCAGTTATGAGTTACGAAAGAGTAAAACAGTATTTTGATGAACATAATATAAAAAATGAAATAAAGTTATTGAAGGAAAGCAGCGCTACCGTTGAACTGGCTGCGAAAGCCCTGGGAAGAGAACCGGGGGAAATCGCAAAATCTCTGGCTCTGAAGCTGAAGGACGACAGGGTGATCATCCTTGTGGTATGCGGAACGGCAAGGATCGATAACCGCAGGTATAAAGACACTTTTTATTGCAAGGCACAGATGCTTTCCTTTGAAGAGACCCTGGAAGCGACGGGCCATCCGGTGGGCGGAGTTTGCCCCTTTGCTCTGCCGGAGGGGGTTACGGTCTACCTGGATGAATCGCTGAAAAGATACAGCGAGGTTTATCCGGCGGCCGGCACCGGAAATTCAGCCGTACAGTTTACGATCCCTGAGTTGGAGCGTGCTACGAACGGAACCTGGGTCCATGTGACACAGGACGAAACCGCCTGAAAATTTAGGCTTGAAAGCCAGTCGGCCGCTGCAAAATAGTCTTGACAGGCACTTGATTTTATGATAACTTTATTAAGCGACTTTAATAGATAATGAAATATTTACATAGAATGCGGAGCTTGCAGTAAGCTTCGAATTTTAGATTCAATGGAGGACAATCATGCGAGTAAGAGTAACGTTAGCCTGCACAGACTGCAAGCAGAGAAACTACAATACCACAAAGAACAAGAAAAACGATCCTGATCGTCTTGAGTTCACTAAGTATTGCAAGTTCTGCAAAAAGCACACCGTTCACAAAGAAACGAAATAGCAGTAAAAATCTACGAATCGTTGATTCGTGATTTTCTTGCATAAGTTCACCGACAATTTGCGACGCAAATTGGGTGAGCTAAGAAAGGGATGTGATACAATGGAAAAAGAAAAGGACAAGGCGAAGAAACCGGTCCCTGCGGCGCCTCCCAAAAAGCAGAGAGCCAGCCTGAAGGAATATTTTAAAGGGATCAGGACGGAAATCAAGAAGGTGGTATGGCCCACAAGAAAGGAACTTGTTTCCTTTACCAGCGTCGTACTGTTTGTCTGTGTTGTCTTATCATTGGGAATCTGGGCTTTTGACTCAGCTTTCCTGGCTTCCCTGAAATATGTTTTGAACATTAGTTTCTAATGGCAGTAGAAAATCTACAACGTTAAAGATTTGCCTTTTTGCCGCGGCTTAACGGAAGAATTCCGGTCCAGCTAAAGCTGGGGGAATTCCCGTATGGCACCTACCAGACATTTGCTCTGCAAATGTGGTTAGGTACGTAAGCCGCAATGGCAAAACGGACAGCAGTGAGCAAAGCGAGCTGGAGTTCCGGAACGGAACGTTGTGATTTCTTTGCATAAGTTCGCCGGCAATTTGCGTTGTGGGCGAGCCAGTAAAAGTATAAAGGAAGGCACAGATGGCCAAGAGTAAAAAGAGTACGGAGCTCGTGGAACTCGAAGAATTCGAAGAACTTGAAGAGTTTGGCCCGGATGATGATGAGGAAGACGCGGCCGGGTACGTTGGCGAAGAGCCGGAGCAGGACGGGGAAACAGAAGACGGAGACGAATCAGGAGAAGAAGCCGAAGAGGAAGAGGAAGCCGCTGAGACGGAGGAAACGACTGAATCGGAAGAGGAAGCCGCTGAGACGGAGGAAACGACTGAATCGGAAGACGAAGCCGCTGAGACGGAGGAAACGACTGAATCGGAAGACGAATCCGGGCGGACAGCCGTAGAAGAAGATATCGTCGGCGACAAATCCAAAAAGGCAAAATGGTATGTCGTCCATACTTATTCCGGACATGAAAACAAAGTAAAAGTAAACATCGAAAAAATTGTTGAGAACAGAGGGATGCAGGATCTGGTTCTCAGCATTATCGTGCCCACCGAAGATCATGTTGAAATAAAAAACGGCCAGAGAAAGGTCAAAACAAGAAAGATGTTCCCCGGTTACGTGCTGGTTAAAATGATCGTTACCAACGAATCCTGGTATCTGGTCAGAAACACCCAGGGTGTTACCGGTTTTGTAGGCCACGGGTCGGAGCCGATCCCCCTTACCAATGAAGAAGTAAGACGGATGGGCATCGAAAAGGTTTATATCCAGTTGGATATCGAGCCCGGGGACAGCGTCAAGGTAATAAACGGGCCTTTCGAAAGCTTTATGGGCGTTGTCGAAGAGGTCAATATGGATAAGCAGACACTGAAAGTCAGGATATCCATGTTCGGAAGGGATACCCCCGTCGAACTGGAATTCGGCCAGGTTGACAAAATATAGCGAGGCATTCACCTCGTTTAAAGATTCGCTGCCTGGGGCAGTAGAAAGGAGCAAGAAATGGCAAAGAAAGTTGAAGGCATGATCAAGCTGCAGATTCCGGCAGGGAACGCAACTCCCGCTCCGCCGGTCGGTCCGGCTCTTGGACAAAAGGGCGTTAACATTATGGACTTCTGCAAACAGTTCAATGCAAAGACGGCAGACCAGCCCGGAATGATAATACCCGTCGTAATTACAGTTTACGGCGATCGATCATTCACGTTTGTTACGAAGACGCCGCCGGCAGCAGTGCTGCTGAAGAAGGCTGCAAACCTGCAGTCCGCTTCCGGAGAACCGAACAAGAAAAAGGTCGCAACGCTGAGCGTTGACCAGGTCAAAGAGATCGCAAAGATCAAAATGCCGGATCTGAATGCCGCAAGTATTGAAAGTGCGACAGAGATGATCAAAGGCACAGCAAGAAGCATGGGAATCGTAGTTAAGTAAAGTGGGAGGCTGTGACGCCGTTTGAACCACGAGGAGGTAAACAAAATGCCTAAAAGAGGTAAAATCTACAAAGAGTCAGCAAAATTGGTTGACAGAGCGACATTGTATGAAGTAAACGACGCGTTGGCGTTGGCAGTCCAGACTGCAAAAGCAAAATTTGACGAGACCGTTGAAGTTCATATCAAGCTTGGCGTAGACGGAAGACATGCAGACCAGCAGGTCAGAGGCGCTATCGTGCTGCCCCACGGTACCGGTAAAGTGAAGAGAGTATTGGTCTTCGCAAAGGGACCCAAGGCTGCGGAGGCAGAAGCCGCAGGAGCGGAATATGTTGGCGCTGAAGAGCTGGCCACAAAGATCCAGACAGAAAACTGGTTTGACTTTGACGTAGTGGTAGCAACCCCGGATATGATGGGCGTAGTCGGAAGGCTCGGTAAGCTTTTGGGACCGAAAGGCCTGATGCCGAACCCGAAATCAGGAACGGTTACCATGGACGTTGAGAGAGCGCTTCAGGAGATCAAAGCCGGTAAGGTCGAGTATCGTCTTGATAAGACCAACATCATCCATACCCCTCTCGGAAAGGTTTCCTTTGGAACCGAAAAGCTCGCGAACAATTTCAACGCTTTACTGGAAGCGGTTGTCAAGGCAAAGCCGGCGGCGGCAAAGGGACAGTATCTCAAGAGTGTTACGGTAGCATCCACCATGGGGCCCGGAGTCAAGGTCAACCCGCTCAGGATAGTATTCTAAAGCGGAAGACGCAAACAATCGAATACCAGCCGTAGACAGCAGGTGCGAACGCTTAATTTCCTGCCGAGGTTTCCCATAAATATTTAGATATTTTGATGGCCTCTTTTGTCTTCGGCAATAAAGGCCATTTTTATGTAATCAGAATTCGACGCCGCGACGGCGTAATAAGCAAATTCGCACCGATAAAAAAATGAGCGGTGCGGGAGAGGAGTACAGAAATATGTCAGAGGAACATCTGAAAGAAAAACAGGCAATCATCGACGAGATCAAAGGAAAGCTCGATAAAGCGCAGTCCGCGGTCGTGATAGACTATATCGGGATTACCGTCGCCCAGGCCGACGCCATGAGAAAAAAATTGCGGGAATCCAATGTAGATTACACCGTATATAAGAACAAGCTGATGAGCAGAGCTATTGAAGGGACCAAATACGAATCGCTGAAGGACGTTCTTTCCGGGCCGAGCGCTTTCGCTTTCAGCTATGAGGACGCAGTAACCCCGGCCAGGGTGATCAGCGGGATCATCAAGGAATACAAGAAAATGGAATTCAAGGCAGGCGTCATCGAAGGCAATTTCTATGATGCAGAGGGAGTAAAAGCCATCGCGGCGCTTCCTTCAAGGGAAGAACTGCTTGCCAAGTTCTTGGGAAGCATTCAGTCCCCGGTTTCCAAGTTTGTCCGCACCCTGCAGGCCATCGCAGACGCAAAGGCGGAATAGCCTGCAGGATGGATTCTTGACCGGGATCCAGCAAATAAAAACCATATATCAGAGTAGAACTGATACTTAATGAAAAACAAGAACAGAAAAAAGATAAATTTGTAAAGGAGAAAATCAAAATGAATAAAGAGCAAATTATTGAAGCGATAAAAGCGATGACAGTTTTGGAATTAAATGAGCTTGTAAAAGCTTGTGAAGAAGAATTCGGCGTATCCGCAGCCGCTCCCGTGGCAGCCGCCGCTGGTGCAGCCGCTGTAGCGGAAGTGGAAGAGCAGACTGAGTTCACAGTCGTTCTTACAAGCGCAGGCGCAGAAAAGATCAAGGTTATCAAGGTCGTCAGAGAGCTGACCGGACTTGGCCTGAAGGAAGCCAAGGACCTGGTGGACGGCGCTCCGGCCAACGTCAAGGAAGGCATCGCAAAGGGCGAAGCCGAAGAGATCAAGGCCAAGCTTACCGAAGTCGGCGCATCTGTAGAATTGAAGTAACCTCTTCTCTAACAGCCCTTAATCTTATATGACTATACCGCCGTTCAAGACAGGACGAAGAAGTCCCGCCTCCATTGGATGCGGGACTTAGTTTGCCTGCAGGAGTCCGAAGAATTTTCATGGAAACATGTATAAAATATACCAGAAAAGGCGAATCTTAAGAATAATCGCCTTTTTTCGTTCTGAAAAAGGTCCCGGAACAACCCGGGTGAACGATTTGGAAAAATACTGCCGCACGTAGAAAAATATTGCTTGACGACTTGATGCCCTTATGATATTATAGTACATTGCCACGCGAAGTATTTTGTTTTCTATGCAAGGAGTGATGAATATGCCAGATCCCGTAAAAATCGGTAAAAAAACACGAATGAGCTACTCGAAGATAAATGAAGTAGCGGCAATGCCCAATCTCATCCAGATCCAAACCGAGTCATATAATTGGTTCATCGAAGAAGGTCTTCGGGAAGTTTTTGAAGATATATCCCCCATTAAAGATTATGCCGGAAATTTAGTTTTAGAATTCATCGATTATTCTCTCAACGACACGCCGAAATACGATCAGGAAGAATGTAAAGAACGCGACGTGACATACGCGGCTCCTTTGAAAGTCAAAGTCAGACTTGTAAACAAAGAAACCGGCGAAGTCAAGGAGCAGGAAGTATTCATGGGAGACTTCCCGTTGATGACGGAGAAGGGTACATTTATTTATAACGGAGCGGAGCGCGTTGTTGTAACGCAGCTGGTCCGCTCGCCGGGTCCATATTATAATGTAACCATCGACAAGTCCAACAATAAACTGTTCTCCACCACCATCATCCCCAACCGGGGCGCGTGGCTGGAATACGAGACGGATTCCAACGAGATCATTTCCGTCCGCGTGGACCGTACCAGGAAGCAGCCGGTGACCACGCTGCTCCGGGCGCTGGGATTTGCCACGGACCAGGAGATCATCGACATTCTTGGAGAAGACGACAGGCTGCACAGGACCATCGAAAAGGACCCCACGAAAAACTATGAAGACGGATTAAAGGAAATCTACAAAAAGCTCAGGCCGGGAGAGCCGCCGACGGTGGAAAGCGCCAAGTCTCTCCTTGATTCTTTGTTTTTTGATCCGAAGCGCTATGACCTGGCAAAGGTAGGGCGATATAAATATAATAAGAAGCTGGGACTTTCAAACCGGATCATCGGCTGCGTCGCGGCGGAAGATATCATCGACCCGAACACCGGGGAGATCCTGGTTGAAAAGAATAAGAAAATCAACAGGGAAGACGGATTCAAGATCGAGAACGCCGGCGTGAAATTCATCCATGCTTACAGCAAAACCGAAGACGGACATGTTGTGAAGATCATCGGAAACAACTTTGTCAGCCTTGCGGATTTTGTGGATTTCAGCCTGGAAGGCTTCAAGGTCGCCGACAAGGTGTACTACCCTGTTTTAAAGGAAATATTGGAGAACAACACGGGAGCGGCCGCCGTGAAGGAAGCGCTGCTTCAGAACAAGGCCGCCCTGTCCCCGAAACATATCATCATCGACGACATCATCGCTTCCGTAAGCTATATCCTGAACCTGAACCACGGCATCGGAAACGTCGACGACATCGATCATCTTGGAAACAGAAGGCTCCGGACCGTCGGGGAACTTTTGCAGAATCAGTTCCGGATCGGTCTTGCCCGTATGGAGAGAGTCGTCAAGGAAAGGATGACCATTCAGGATATCGAAGTGACGACGCCCCAGGCGCTCATGAACATAAGGCCTGTAACGGCTGCCATCAAGGAGTTCTTCGGAAGCTCCCAGCTGTCGCAGTTTATGGACCAGACCAATCCGCTGGCCGAGCTGACCCACAAGAGAAGGCTTTCCGCACTGGGTCCCGGCGGACTTTCCAGAGAAAGAGCAGGGTTCGAAGTCCGCGACGTACATCACTCCCATTACGGAAGAATGTGTCCCATCGAGACGCCGGAAGGTCCGAACATCGGACTCATCGGTTCTCTGACCACCTATGGCAAGATTAACGAATACGGTTTTATCGAAGCGCCGTACCGGCGTGTGGATAAGTCCAAAGGTATCGTAACGGAGACCATCGATTACCTGACGGCTGATGAAGAAGAAATGCTCATCATCGCCCAGGCAAACGAGCCTCTGGATTCGGCGGGAAAATTCATCAACCACAGGGTCGCATCCCGGGGCGCGGGCGGCGACATCGACCTGGTACCCAGAGACCTCATCGATTACATGGACGTATCTCCGAAGCAGGTCGTATCCGTGGCCACGGCTATGATCCCGTTCCTGGAAAACGACGACGCCAACAGAGCCCTCATGGGTTCCAACATGCAGCGCCAGGCGGTCCCGCTTCTGATCACCGACTCGCCCATCATCGGAACCGGTATGGAATATACGGCCGCACGGGATTCCGGCGTCGTGATCCTTGCAAGAAACGCGGGCACCGTTGAATATGTGGACGCCACAAAGATTAAAATAAGAAGAGCCGACGGCATGGGTATCGATGAATACAAGATGCTCAAGTTCAAGCGTTCCAACCAGGGAACCTGCATCAACCAGAGGCCCATCGTCAGCAAGAACGAACGTGTGGAAGCCGGCGAAGTCATCGCAGACGGGCCCTCCACCGACCAGGGCGAAGTCGCCCTCGGCAAGAACCTGCTCATCGGTTTCATGACCTGGGAAGGTTATAACTACGAGGACGCGATCATATTAAATGAAAGACTGATCATGGACGATGCCCTCACTTCCCTCCATATTGAGGAGTATGAGGCGGAAGCCAGAGATACGAAGCTGGGACCGGAAGAGATCACCCGGGATATTCCCAACGTCGGCGAAGACGCGCTGAAGGACCTGGACGAGGAAGGCATCGTCCGTATCGGCGCGGAAGTAGGTTCCTCCGACATCCTTGTCGGAAAGGTTACTCCAAAAGGAGAAACGGAACTGACGGCGGAAGAGCGTTTGCTGAGGGCTATTTTCGGCGAAAAGGCAAGAGAGGTAAGGGATACCTCCCTGCGCGTTCCCCACGGAGAGGCCGGCATCGTCGTTGACGTGAAGATCTTTTCCCGGGAAAACGGGGACGAATTGCCTCCCGGCGTAAACAAGCTTGTCCGTTGCTACATCGCCACCAAGAGGAAGATCAGCGTCGGCGACAAGATGGCGGGACGCCACGGAAATAAAGGCGTTATTTCCCGGATCCTTCCGGAAGAGGATATGCCGTTCCTGGAGAACGGAATGCCGCTTCAGGTCATGCTGAACCCCTTGGGCGTACCTTCCCGTATGAACGTTGGCCAGGTGCTGGAGACCCATCTGGGCCTTGCCGCCAAGTATAAGGACTGGTACATTGCGACGCCGGTATTCGACGGCGCCAGCGAGCTGGATATCGTAGATCTTTTAAAAGAATGCGGATATCCCAAGAGCGGAAAACTGATATTAAGAGACGGGCGGAACGGAGAGCCTTTCGACAATCCGGTCACAGTAGGATATATGTATATGCTGAAGCTGCATCACCTGGTTGACGACAAGATCCACGCCAGGAGCACAGGACCTTACTCCCTGGTCACGCAGCAGCCGCTGGGCGGTAAGGCGCAGTTCGGCGGACAGCGTTTCGGTGAAATGGAGGTATGGGCGCTGGAGGCTTACGGAGCAGCTTACACCCTGCAGGAGATCCTCACCGTGAAGTCCGACGACGTGGTGGGCCGCGTGAAGACCTACGAAGCCATCGTCAAAGGCGAAAATATCCCCGAACCGGGGATCCCGGAATCCTTCAAGGTTCTGATCAAAGAAATGCAGAGCCTTGGCCTGGACGTAAAGGTGCTGACGGATGAAAATGAGGAAATCGAGATCAAGGAATCAAACGATCTGGACGGTATTTCCGGTCTGGAGAGCATCATCGACATAGAATCTATAGCGGATGAAGGCGAATTCTTCGAAGAGGAGGGCGGCTTCACGGAAGAACTGGTTGATGAAGAGCTGGACGATGAAGACATGGAAATGGATTTGATCGACGAAGATTTCAACGATGAAATATAAGAAAGGGGGAGAAGCTTCTTGTACGAATTAAATAATTTTGAAGCGCTGCAAATCAGCCTTGCCTCTACGGAAAAGATAAGAAGCTGGTCAAAAGGGGAGGTTAAAAAACCCGAGACAATCAACTACAGGACACTGAAACCCGAAAAGGAAGGCCTGTTCTGCGAAAAGATATTTGGGCCGACCAAGGACTGGGAGTGTCACTGCGGTAAATATAAAAGGATACGCTACAAAGGGATCATCTGCGACCGCTGCGGCGTTGAGGTCACGAAGGCAAAGGTAAGAAGAGAGAGAATGGGGCACATCGAACTCGCGGCCCCGGTATCTCACATCTGGTATTTCAAGGGCATTCCGAGCAGGATGGGGTTGGTGCTGGACATCTCCCCGAGAAATCTCGAAAAGGTCCTCTATTTTGCCGCGTACATCGTAACGGATCCGGGCAGCACGGGACTGGGCTACAAGGAAATCCTCACGGAGCAGCAGTACCGGGAAGCGAAGGAGAAGTTCACCAACGGATTCAAGGCAGCCATGGGCGCGGAAGCCATCCGCGAACTGCTGACCCATATCGACCTCATCGCATTGTCCGAGGATATGAGAAAGAAGCTGAGAGAAGCCTCCGGACAGAAGAAAATCAGAATCGTAAGAAGGCTGGAAGTCATCGAAGCGCTGAGATTATCCGAGAATAAACCGGAATGGATGATCCTGGAAGTCATCCCCGTCATCCCGCCGGACCTCAGGCCGATGGTGCAATTGGACGGAGGCCGCTTTGCCACCTCCGACCTCAACGACTTATACAGAAGAGTAATCAACAGAAACAATAGATTGAAAAGACTGCTTGATTTGGGCGCTCCCGACATCATCGTAAGAAATGAGAAGAGGATGCTCCAGGAAGCGGTGGACGCGCTCATCGACAACGGCAGAAGGGGCAGGCCGGTGACCGGCCCCGGGAGCAGGCCTTTAAAATCCCTTTCCGACATGCTGAAAGGAAAACAGGGACGTTTCCGGCAGAACCTGCTGGGCAAGCGCGTGGACTACTCCGGCCGTTCCGTTATCGTAGTGGGACCGGAGCTGAAGTTCTACCAGTGCGGGCTTCCCAAGAAGATGGCGCTGGAACTGTTCAAGCCTTTCATCATGAAGAAGCTTGTACAGAAGGGCCACTCCCACAACATCAAGAGCGCCAAGAGAATGGTGGAAAAAGTAAGACCGGAGGTATGGGACGTCCTGGACGAAGTCATCAAGGAGCATCCCGTATTGCTGAACCGTGCCCCTACCCTTCACAGGCTGGGAATCCAGGCTTTTGAGCCGGTTCTTGTAGAGGGCAAGGCCATCAAGCTGCATCCTCTGGTTTGTACCGCGTATAACGCCGACTTCGACGGAGACCAGATGGCCGTTCACGTGCCGCTGTCCGTGGAAGCGCAGGCCGAGGCCAGGTTCCTCATGCTTTCCGTCAACAATATCCTTGCGCCGAAGGATGGATCCCCCATTACGACACCGACGCAGGATATGATCCTGGGAAGCTACTACCTGACCCACCCCGGCGTGGACGAAAGAAACACCCCGGCCGAAAAGGGCGACGGCAAGATCTTCACCGATTTTGATGAAATGCTCATGGCTTACAGAAACGCAGTCGTCGGCCTCCACGCCAAGGTGAAGGTAAGAAGGTTTGCAGGCAGCGACGACACCAGGGGGAAACTCATCGAATCTACCGTAGGAAGATTTATTTTTAATGAAAAGATCCCCCAGGACCTGGGTTATATCGACAGAGAGGTTGACAAATACTCTCTGGAGATTGACTTCCTCTGCGATAAGAAAAGGCTGGGGCAGATCATCGACAAGTGCTACCGCAAGCACGGAAATACAAAAACAGCCATCATGTTGGATTATATTAAAGATACCGGTTTCCATTACTCCACGGTAGGCGCCATCACCATCAGCGTATCCGACATGGAGATTCCGGAAGCAAAGGAAGGCATCCTTTCGGAGGCCGAAAAGAAAGTAGAAAAATACGAAGCCGCATACCGGAAAGGGCTGATGTCCGATTCGGAGCGGTATGAAAGAGTTATCGATACATGGAACGACGCGACGGACGATATCGCCGACGCGCTGATGAAGTCCCTGGGAACGCTGAACAACCTGTACATCATGGCCCATTCGGGCGCCAGGGGAAGCAAGAGCCAGATCAAGCAGATCGGCGGCATGCGCGGACTCATGGCCAACGCCTCCGGGCAGACCATCGAAATTCCGATCAAGTCCAACTTCCGTGAAGGCCTGTCGGTATTGGAATACTTTATCTCCACCAACGGCGCCAGAAAAGGTCTGGCAGACACGGCACTGCGTACGGCTGACTCCGGTTACCTGACCAGAAGACTGGTGGACGTCAGCCACAACGTCATCGTCCGGGAAATGGACTGCGGCACCGATGAAGGGATCGAAGTCAGAGCCTTTACGGACGGCAAGGAAGTCATTGAACCGCTGAAGCTGCGTATCGTCGGACGAACTGCCATGATGGACGTGGTCAATCCGAAAACCGGAAAGATCATCGTGGAGCAGGGCGAGGAGATCCTTGAAGCCCATGCCGATGAAATCGAAGCCTGCGGGATCGAAGCCGTAGCCATCCGTTCGGTCATGACCTGCCACAGCGTTTACGGCATCTGCGCCAAGTGCTACGGCAGAAACCTGGCAACGGGAGAGCCGGTCAACATCGGTGAAGCGGTGGGTATTACCGCAGCCCAGTCCATCGGAGAACCGGGCACTCAGCTCACCATGCGTACGTTCCATACGGGCGGCGTAGCGGGAAGCGATATCACACACGGTCTTCCCCGTGTTGAGGAGCTGTTTGAAGCAAGGAAGCCCAAGGGCCTTGCGGAAATCTGCGAAGCGGAAGGCACAGTCGTTTCCATCGAGACAAGAAAAGACAATAAGACGGAAGTCAAGATCAGGGGAGAAGAGGAAAGGATCTATATCGTGCCTTACGGCGCAAGGTTGAATGTAAAGGAAGGCGATTATCTCTATGCCGGCGACCAGATCACCAAGGGTCCCTTGAATCCTCACGACATCTTGAGGTTGAATGGCGTGGAAGGCGTATACCAGTATCTTCTGAAGGAAGTTCAGCGGGTATACAAACAGCAGGGCGTAGACATCAACGACAAGCACGTTGAAGTTATCGTCAGCCAGATGCTTTCCAAGTATAAAATAGAGGATGCGGGAGATACGACCCTGCTTCCGGGCGGCCTGTACAGCAAATATGAGCTGGACGAGGCCAACGAAACTGCGGAAGCAGCCGGCGGAGAGCCTGCTAACGGCAAGCGGATCCTGCTGGGGATCACAAAGGCGTCCCTGGCAACCAATTCCTTCCTGTCGGCGGCGTCCTTCCAGGAGACCACCCGTGTCCTGACCGATGCGGCCATCAAGGGAAAGAATGACAAGCTTCTTGGATTAAAGGAAAACGTCATCATCGGCAAACTGATCCCTGCGGGGACCGGCATGAAGAGGTACAAGAACATCAACGTCGATTACGGCATCAACACCGAACTGATGGATTCCTTCAAGCCGCCCATGGAAGACGACGATTATGACGATTACAACGGAGAACCCATGGTACTTTCCGAAGTCGAAGACCTCGCCGACATGTCGGAAACTGTAGAATTTTCGGATATCATAGAAGTGGAATAATCAATACGGTTTGCGCAGATAATTTTACGGATACCGGCAACATGGCTTAACGTAAAATTAACAGGCAAATCAATTGACTGTCGAACCGTCCTGTGATATACTATGCGTTGGTTTTGAGCCATATGGTTTAAACGACGGCGTCAGTGTGACTGACGCCTGTCATTTCGGATCATTGCGCTTAAAATATAGGAACAAGCAAAGAAAGGAGAAAATGAATGCCTACAATTAATCAATTGGTTCGCGAAGGAAGAACAACTTCTGTAAAGAAGTCCACAGCGCCGGCACTGCTGAAAGGTATGAATACCATCAGAAGGGTGCCCACGGAAACTGAAGCGCCGCAGAAGAGGGGCGTATGCACTTCCGTAAAGACTGTGACTCCGAAGAAACCAAACTCTGCTCTCAGAAAAGTAGCCAGAGTACGTCTGTCAAACGGTATCGAAGTAACGGCATATATTCCTGGAATCGGACACAATCTCCAGGAGCATAGCGTTGTACTGATCAGAGGCGGAAGGGTAAAAGACCTCCCCGGCGTAAGATACCACATCGTCAGAGGCACTCTTGATACCGCGGGCGTAGCCAAGAGAAACCAGGCGCGTTCCAAATACGGAGCGAAGAGACCTAAAGCGGGCGCGGCAGCAAAAACAGCAGGAAAAAAATAATTCGGTAAAAATAGGACTGCACAGAATGTGCAGAAGCCATGATATATATCATGAGCACCACGGCGTCAGCTGCCGAAGAGCAGGCTGACCGTCGAGTACCGAGCAGCAGCAGAATTTTGTAAAAGATACAGCAAGCGAGCCTGAGGCTGACAGTGACGCGGTATCGTACAAAATTAGCATTTAAGTATTACGAAGATAATTTTGCGCAAGCGAGCACGAAGAAGCCGGCAACAAAGTATTGCACAAAATTAGCGAGTAAGGAGGGAAGAGAAGTGCCAAGAAAAGGTAACGTACCAAAAAGAGAAGTACTTCCTGATCCGATTTACGGCAGCGTCGTTGTGGCAAAGCTCATCAACGGCATCATGCTGGACGGGCAAAAGGGAGTCGCACAGTCAATCGTATATAATGCGTTTGACCAGATAAAAAAGAACACAGGGGACAACCCGCTTGAAGTATTCGAAAAGGCGATGAACAACATCATGCCGGTCCTGGAAGTCCGGGCAAGGCGTGTCGGTGGCGCAAACTACCAGGTTCCTGTTGAAGTCAGGGCCGACAGGCGCCAGACGCTTGGCATTCGCTGGCTGATCAAATACACCAAGGCCAGAGGCGAAAAAACGATGTATGAAAGACTTGCCAAAGAATTGACGGACGCTTCAAACAATACGGGAGCATCCGTAAAGAAAAAGGAAGATACTCATAAGATGGCAGACGCCAACAGGGCGTTCGCACATTACAGATGGTAATTTAAGTTTATGCCGAAAATTATTAAAGTTAGCAGAAAGGAGGTTTTTGTATGCCTAGACAATTTCCACTGGAAAGGACGAGAAATATAGGTATCATGGCGCATATCGACGCCGGAAAGACCACGACAACTGAAAGAATCCTGTTTTATACAGGAAAAACCCATAAGCTTGGTGAAGTTCACGAAGGAGCGGCCACGATGGACTGGATGGAACAGGAGCAGGAAAGGGGTATCACGATTACCTCTGCTGCTACTACGGCCCAATGGAACGATACCAGGATCAATATTATTGATACACCCGGCCACGTTGACTTTACAGTTGAGGTAGAGCGGTCTCTGAGAGTCCTGGACGGAGCCGTTACGGTGCTCTGTGCAAAGGGCGGAGTCGAGCCCCAATCCGAAACGGTATGGCGTCAGGCAGAAAAATATCATGTTCCGAGAATGATCTTCGTCAATAAAATGGACATCATGGGAGCAGACTTTTTCCGTGTCGTCGGCATGGTGAAGGATAGATTGAAGGCCAACGCCGTGCCCATTCAGCTTCCGATCGGTTCGGAAGACAGCTTTGTCGGCATTGTGGATCTGATCGACATGAATGCGGAGATCTACAAGGACGATTTAGGAAAAGAGATCGAAACGGTGGAGATTCCTGCCGAGTTAAGGGAATCGGCGGAAGAGTGGCGGCACAATCTTATTGAATCCGTGGCAGAGACGGATGAGGAACTGTTAGAGAAATATCTTGAGGGCGAAGAGCTTACGAAGGATGAGATCAAAACTGCCATCAGAAAAATGACCATTGCCGGAAAAATGATGCCGGTAGTCTGCGGATCAGCCTATAAAAACAAAGGCGTCCAGATGCTGCTTGACGCAGTGGTGGACTATCTGCCGTCGCCGCTGGATATTCCTCCGATCAAGGGGATCATTCCGGACAGGGAGACGGAAGCCGAGAGGGCTGCGGACGACAATGGGCCGTTTTCCGCTCTGGCGTTTAAGATCATGGCCGACCCGTTTGTAGGGAAGCTGGCGTTCTTCAGAGTGTATTCCGGTACGCTGAAGTCCGGCTCCTATGTATATAATTCCACAAAAGATAAAAAAGAGAGGATCGGAAGGATCCTTCAGATGCATGCCAACAGAAGAGAGGATATCGAAGAGGTCTACTCGGGCGATATCGCGGCGGCAGTCGGTTTGAAAGAAACGACCACCGGAGATACGCTCTGCGATGAAAAACATGCCATCATTCTTGAGTCTATGGAATTCCCGGATCCGGTCATCGAAATCGCAATAGAGCCTAAGACCAAGGCCGGCCAGGAAAAGATGGGCATCGCTTTGGCGAAGCTTGCGGAAGAGGATCCGACTTTTAAAACCTATACCAATGAAGATACCGGGCAGACGATCATCGCGGGCATGGGCGAGCTTCATCTTGAGATCATCGTTGACAGGCTTCTCCGCGAGTTCAAGGTGGAAGCGAATGTAGGAAAACCGCAGGTATCCTACAAAGAAACGCTTTCCGGCAATGCGGATGTGGATCACAAGTATGCGAAGCAGTCCGGTGGACGCGGGCAGTACGGCCACGTCAAGATCAGGGTCTATCCAAGAGAACCCGGCGCCGGTTATGAATTCAAGAACTCCATCATCGGCGGAGCGATCCCGAAGGAATACATTCCGAAGATCGACGAAGGGATCCGCGAATCCATGCAGAACGGGCCTCTGGCCGGTTATCAGGTAGTGGACGTGGGCGTTGAGCTTTATGACGGCTCCTACCACGAAGTCGACTCTTCCGAAATCGCATTCAAGATCGCCGCATCCATGGCGTTCCGGGAAGCCGCAAGAAAGGCGAAGCCGGTATTACTTGAACCGATCTTCAAGGTTGAGGTCACGGTTCCGGAAGAATATATGGGAGACATCATCGGCGACATCAGCTCAAGAAGAGGGCGCATCGAAGGCACCGACATGCATTCCGGGGCGGCTGCGGTAAGAGGTTTTGTACCCCTGTCGGAGATGTTCGGATATGCGACGGACCTCAGGTCAAGGACCCAGGGACGCGGAGTATATGTGATGCAGTTTGATCATTTTGAGAAACTGCCGGATAATTTACTGGAAAAGGTTAATAAGTAACGAAATATAAAAAATTTAATGGAGGATAACGAAAATGGCAAAAGCTAAATTTGAAAGAACAAAGCCCCATGTTAACATCGGGACTATCGGTCACGTAGACCACGGCAAGACCACGTTGACGGCGGCAATCACGAAGACATTGTTCACCAGATACGGATTGGGCCAGATGGTAGCC
>DATMXY010000403.1:0-5788 GCA_035561275.1 Anaerovoracaceae bacterium
CAGCAATAATCGAAACACAATCATGAAAGAGAGGTACAAAAGATGGGGAATGAAAAAGCCGTAAAAGACGGAAACAAGGCAATACTTGAAATTGGCGGGGTCCCCTCTGATAAACTGGCAGCCGCCTGCGGCACGCCGTTATTCGTATACGACGAAGCGGAGCTTGAGGAAAAAATGCAGGCTTATAGGGACCATTTCCGCTCGGAACTTTTCGAAACGGAAGTGATCTACGCGTCGAAGGCGTTTACCTGCAAAGCGCTGCTTCACAAGTTGAAGCGTTTCGGATTCGGCGTCGATGTGGTCAGCGGCGGCGAGCTGTATCTCGCGGAGCAGGCAGGTTTCCCGATGGAGCGGGTTTATTTCCATGGAAATAACAAGTCGGAAGAAGAACTTCAAATGGCGCTGACACTGGGATGCAGAAGCATCGTGGTCGACAGCCTTATGGAGTGCCGGAAGCTTGCGGAGCTGTCGGACGGCATGAGAAAAGAGGCAGGCGTCCTGATCCGGATCAATCCCGGCATCACGGCCCATACCCATAAATACATCGTTACAGGCAATCTGGACTCGAAGTTCGGCGTAACGCTCCGGGAGGAGGACGTCGTCCTGGAGATGGTCAGACTGGTCGAGTCCTGCAGATACTTGAACTTCAGCGGTTTCCATGTCCACATCGGTTCCCAGATCTTCGATCTCAGGGCCTATGACGCGCTCATTGAGCGGATGATGAAATTTATCAAGAAGTTGGAAACAAAGCATATGATAGAGGTAAAGAACCTGGATTTCGGCGGGGGGTTCGGAGTCCGGTACACGGAAGAAGACAATCCCAGCAGCGTGGGGGAGGTATGCCGAAGAATGATCGCCAAATGCGAAGCGGAGCTTGCCAACAATGAAATCTCCCTGCAGAAAATCATGATCGAGCCGGGAAGGTCCATCGTGGCAGAAGCGGGATACACGCTCTACCGGGTCGGCTTCCTGAAGGATACGCCCAACAAGTCCTATCTCTTTGTGGACGGAGGCATGACGGACAATATCAGGCCCGCCCTTTACGGAGCCAGATATGAATGCGACCTGGCCAACAAAATGGATCAAAATAAATCAAAGAAATATACTGTTGCCGGAAAGTGCTGTGAATCCGGCGATATCCTGATTGAAAACGCGGCGCTGCCGGAGGCGGAACCGGACGATATCCTGGTGGTTTACGGTACGGGCGCCTACGGATATTCCATGGCGAACAACTACAACCGGATCAGTAAACCCGCTGTGGCCTTTGTCAAAGACGGGAAAACCCGTATCGTTATAAAAAGGGAAACCTACAGAGATCAAATGCATTTAGAAACCGATGAGGAGGTAATCGTATGAACGTAGTGCAAAAATATGGCGGAACAAGCCTGGACAGTATCGAAAAAATCCGTGACGTTGCCAAACACGTTGCTTCCTTTCGAAAAGAAGGCGACGGCATCGTCATCGTAGCAAGCGCCATGGGCAAAACCAAGGAAGAGTTGATCGCGCTGGCGAAAGAGGTTGGGGACGAGGTTCCCAAGCGGGAACTGGACGCGCTTCTGGCGACGGGAGAGCAGAAAACCGTGGCGCTGCTTGCCATCGCGCTTCAGAACCTCGGTGTTCCGGCAGTTTCAATGACCGGATTCCAGTCGGGATTCATCACGACGGATCATCATTCCAAGGCGCGCATCAAAGAAATCAATACAGAGCGCACAGAGCAGTTCCTGAAGGAGGGAAAGGTGGTCGTCCTGGCAGGCTTCCAGGGAATCAGCGAAGAAGGAGACATCACCACCTTGGGACGGGGCGGATCCGACATCACCGCGGTGGCTATCGCCGCCCAGCTTGGATGGGACTGTGAGATTTACACCGATGTGGACGCCATCTTTACCGCAGACCCGAAGATTTATCCCAACGCAAAGAGGCTTGACAGAATCACTTATGAAGAAATGATGGAACTGGCTACCAGCGGAGCGGCGATCCTGGAGACCCGGAGCGTGGAACTGGCAAAGAAGTATAACGTAAAGCTGTATATTGGGAAATCCTTGGAAGGAAATAAAAGAAAGGGTACGTACGTCATGAATGATAGCATTTATATTGAAGAGATGCCGGTTACCGGTATCAGTATATCGGATGACTGCTCCATTTACTCCCTGAGGGGAATGGAGAACGACGGGGTGGCCGTCGCGAAGCTGTTCCAGCTTCTGGCTGACCTGCATATCAATGTGGACATGATTTCAAAGCAGACCTACGGCGACAATAAATGCACCATCTCCTTCAGCTGCACCGACGAACAGGCAAAGGACCTTGACAAGGCGCTGGGAAAGAGCGAACTGCTGAAAGAGATTACCGTGGAAAAGCAGCCGAACCTGTCCATCCTTTCGCTGGTAGGCGTCGGCATGGCCACCGCCACCGGAGTTGCCAGCAAAGTGTTCTCCATCCTTGCACAGGAAGGGATCATGTATTACCAGATCACGACCTCGGAGATCTCCATTTCGGTGACCGTAAAGAGAGATGAGAAAATCAAGGCTGTCATCGCCCTGTGCGAAGCCTTCGGGCTGTAGCCATGATTCGGTTTTCTAAATATCACGGCTGCGGGAATGACTTTGTTATCCTGACGGAAGAAGACGCCGGAGGCCGGCCTTACCCGGAACTTGCCGAGGAGATCTGCCATAGGCAGCTGGGCGTGGGGGCCGACGGACTGATCATCGTCCGGCAGGAGCCCCTTGAAATGATCTATTTCAACAGCGACGGCAGCCGGGCGCCCATGTGCGGCAACGGCATCCGCTGCTTTGCGAAATATTGCTTTGACGAAGGCATCTGCAGCCTGGATGAATATCCTGTGGAAACCCTTGCGGGAACAATGCGGGTCAGGATCGTTTCCAGAGAGCCGTTCCTCGTTGAAATCAGCATGGGGAAGCCGGATTTTGACCCGAAACGCTGCGGAATCAAGACAGACCGGGGGGATTTCCTCAGGCAGAAACTGCAGCTTAGGGACGGGGATGTCGAAGTCAGCAGCTGCTTTATGGGTACGATCCATACCGTCGTCTGGCTTGACGATCCGGAGGCAGAATCCGCCGGCCTGGAAGGGCTGGGCAGGGAGATCTGCGGCCACCCGGTCTTTACGGACCAAACCAATGTAAATTTCGTCCGGGTATTGGACCGAAAGACTTTAAAATTAACAACTTATGAACGGGGAGCAGGCATGACCCTGGCCTGCGGCACAGGCGCCTGTGCCAGCGTCGTCATCGGCGCGCTGGAAGGGAGGTGCGACGGGGATGCAGTTGTTCTGCTTCCCTTCGGTAAACTTCACATCGTACAAAAACCGGATGACGAAGTCATGATGACCGGCCCCGCGGTGAGAACGGCCCGGGGATATTTCGAATGACGGCGTCAGTGATGACATAAAGACGCCTGCAGTGTTAGCAGAATACCTGTACTGATAGTGGAATAACAGAAGGGAGAGAAACCTTATGATAAAAGGGTCTATAGTTGCATTGATCACGCCGTTCCATGAGGACGGGAGCGTAAATTACGACAAGCTTCGGGAGCTGATCCGTTGGCATATAGAGGAAGGGACCGACGGGCTTTGTATTTTGGGGACTACGGCGGAAACGCCGTCGCTCACCGTTACGGAGAGAGACCGCATTGTTGAAATAACCATTGAAACCGTGAATAACAGGATCCCGGTTATTGTGGGAAGCGGTTCGAACAATACCATGGTTGCCAAGGAGCAGAGCATCAAATATGAAGGGATGGGAGCGGACGGCCTCCTTGTGATCACGCCGTATTACAATAAAACCAATAAAGCCGGGATGATCCATCATTTCACCGAGGTCGCCGACGCGGTCTCCATACCCGTCATCCTGTACAACGTGCCCGGCAGGACCGGATGCAGCCTTACATACGAGGCATTGAAAGAACTGAGCCTGCATAAAAATATTGCAGGGATCAAAGAAGCCAGCGGAGATATTTCCTTTGTGTCGAGGGTTGCGAGATTGACCGGGGAGGATTTCGTCATGTATTCGGGAAACGACGATATGATCGTGCCTTTGATGTCTGTCGGCGGGGCCGGAGTCATTTCGGTGGCCGCCAATATCATTCCGGCAGAGATGCACCGGCTGGCAGCGGCTTATTTAAGCGGCAATGTGCAGCTGGCAAAGGAAATCCAGTTGAAATACCTGGATCTCATCAACGCCCTGTTCATCGAAACGAATCCGATCCCCATAAAGGAGGCGATGAATATCATGGGCATGAACGTGGGAAAATACCGGCTGCCGTTATATGAGATGGACAGCGGCGCCAGGGAGCAGCTGCTTGCCGCCATGGCCGTGCTTTTTGATGAAGCCGGCATGCGCGAAGCGGTTTAGGCTCGGAAGGGTAGAAATCCTCGAATCGGTAAAGACGCAATATTATTCAAAAAAGAGGTGACGCAATGGATGCAAAAGAAATCATACAGTATATCAGCAATTCAAAGAAAAAGACGCCGGTCAAGGTTTATATAAAGGAAAAGAGGCCGCTTCCCTTTGAGAACTGCAAGATCTTCGGCTGCGGCGACAGGATCGTTTTCGGCGAATGGTCCGATATCAGGCCGGTGATCGAGCAATACGCCGATGATATTGAAGACATCGTCGTGGAGAGTGACCGCCGGAATTCGGCCGTCCCGCTGCTGGACACGAAGAACCTGAAGGCCAGGATCGAGCCGGGCGCAATTATCAGGGACAATGTGGAAATCGGAGACAAAGCCGTCGTCATGATGGGCGCCGTGATCAATATCGGAGCCGTCATCGGAGAGGGATCGATGATCGATATGAACGCGGTCCTCGGCGGAAGGGCAACCGTAGGAAAGAACTGTCATATCGGCGCCGGCTGCGTGCTGGCAGGCGTTGTGGAGCCGGCCTGCGCAATCCCCGTGGTGATAGAGGACGGCGTGCTGGTGGGAGCCAACGCGGTGGTGCTGGAAGGCGTAAGAGTCGGGCGCGGGGCGGTGGTGGCCGCCGGCGCTATCGTCATCGAGGACGTTCCGGAAAACGCCGTGGTGGCCGGGATCCCCGCAAAGATCATCAAAATGAAGGATGAGAAGGCAAAGCAGAAGACCGCGCTTGTTGACGCCCTCAGAGACCTGTAGCTTCCTGTAAAATTTAATTGGACAAGCAGATAAAAGAAGATGAAAACAGGTTTTTACCCATAAAATCGGGCTTTTCCCGAAAAGGAGGGTTAATCTTTGTCAATCGAAATCTATCCGGCATATAACGAGCTTGACAATGTGAGAGCGCTTTTTACGGAATATGCAAAGTGGCTTGAGGTTGATTTGTGCTTCCAAAGTTTTGAGGAAGAATTAAAGACCTTACCGGGTCTATACGCATTACCAAAGGGCAGATTGTACCTTGCCCGTTATATGGGTGAGCTGGCTGGTTGTGCCGCGTTGAAACCTGCCGAAGATAATAATTGTGAGATGAAAAGGCTGTACGTCAGGCGTGAGTACAGGGGCCATAAAATCGGAAAAATATTAATAGAGAAAATCATTGATGACGCAAAGGACATGAAATATAATACAATGAAATTAGATACTTTAGCATCATTAAAAGAAGCCATTTCGTTGTATCGTTATAAAGGTTTTTATGAAACGGAACCTTACTACGAAAATCCGCTGGAAAATGCAATTTTTATGGCTTTGGACCTGCAATAAGATTGACTACCAAGGAGGGGCTGAAGCAAAACCCATAGATTTTGATTAATAATGTTGTTTTCGATTATATCTGAAAAGGGTTAGCATGAGAAAACAACTTCAAGG
>DATMXY010000404.1:0-8885 GCA_035561275.1 Anaerovoracaceae bacterium
GGTGGAGGAAATCCGGCCGAAGCCCGGCGCAATTTTAAAATACAAAGGAAGAACAAATTATGGTCAACGGAATTATCAGCGTAATCGTCATCTTTTTCATATTCAGCGTCGGGTTCTGGTTCAGCCTCAGGAAAACCTGGCCGGCAAACACCCCCTCTGTGCTTTCCTTCCTCGTCGTTAAAGTGGCCGCGCCCGCATTGGCGATTATCAGTATCTCCGATCGGTTTACAAGAGAACTGATCCGCGCTTCCGCAGTCAATCTGTTGATTTTGCTTGTATACACCGCGCTGCTCTTTCTTACCGGAAAAGCGCTGTCAAAAGCCATAGGTTTAAAATCCGGGAAGAAGACTGTTTTCGAGGTTACCTTTACCTTTTCCAATACCATTTTTATCGGCCTGCCGATCAACGAAATCGTCTTTGGCAGCGAGGGCCTGCCTTATCTATTCACGTTTTATTTGATTACTCTTGCGGGCTTTTGGAGCCTCGGCGCTTACGAGCTCGCAAAGGCTTCCCCGCTTCATTCAAAGGAATTTTCCCTGAAAAAAATATTCAGTCCCGGCCTGACCGGCGTTTTGATCGGGGGAGCCCTGGTTCAGATGGACCTGTCGATACCGATGGCTTTGGACACCGCGCTGCGCTATCTCGGCAGCCTCACCGTTCCTCTTTCCCTGCTTGTCATCGGCGCCAATCTGGTGGTCTTTACCAATGGCCTGCCGAAGATCGCCATTGACGAATTGGCCATCTTAGCGGGTAAATTCATCATAAGTCCGCTTTACATGCTGGCATTGCTGCGTTTTTTTCATGTGGATGGCCTCGCCTTCCAGGTATTCATTCTTACCGCCGCCATGCCGTGCCATATGCAGACGTCCATCCTCGCAGAATACTACGGAGTGGAAGGGCCTTACGCCTCAAAGCTGGTGAGCCTCAGCACGCTGGCTTGCCTCATTACGATTCCGATATATGTTACTCTTTTAAAATAACTTGCTCAGGATTTTTTTGGAATAAATAAATTTTGGAACAAATTGGTAATTCAGAGGAGGAACGAAGGTATGGATTTAAAAATCGGCGCAAGGGTTTTGGCAGGTATCAGGGCCGTCTTATCCGGCATCCTGTCATCCCGTTCCATCGCAAAACAGGCGGAAGAGGCGGCAGGCCCTGCGGATAACATGACGGATAACATGACGGATAACATGGCGGAAAGCATAATGGAAGCGGCCGCGGCCATCGATAAAATAACAGCGGGAGACCTGGACTTTCAGCTAAAACTCCGGCCAGGCGGAGATAGCCTTGGAATCAGCATCCGTTCCCTGACAGACACGCTCAAAAAGCTTGCGGAGGAAATGGACGCCCTTACCGCGGCCGTGTCGGACGGGGATCTGAAGCGCCGCGGAAATGCCGCGGAATTCAGCGGCGTATACAAAAGGATGATTGAGAATTTTAACAGAGCAGCGGGCGCGATGGCTGAACCGGTCAATACCTCTACGGGTTCGATCCGCGCTCTGCGGGAAGAGACGGAAACGCTTTCCCTTCAGATTATGCAAGGGAATTTAAGCGCGAGAGGGGTTGCGGAAACCCACGCCGGAGACTTCGCCGAAGTCGTTAAATGTCTCAACCGCACATTGGATTCGGTAATTGAACCGCTGCGCGCGGTGGCAAGCCATATCGGGCAAATAGGCAGCGGAGAGATCCCGGGGAAAATCACAAAAGAGTACAAGGGAGAGTTCAACGATTTAAAGAACAGCGTCAATTCCTGCATCGACGGGCTGGACGCCTTGCTGGAAGGCCGCGACGTCATGTACCGGATGAGTCTGAACGATTATTCGGTAAAGATGGAGGGCGCCTACCTCGGCATCTTTGAGGAAATTAAAAAATCCGTCAATTTGATCAATGCCCGGATGAACCGGCTCATCGCGACCCTGACAAACGTTTCTACCGGCGATTTATCCGAGCTCCAGGATATCGTCGAAAACGGAAAGCGCAGCGAGAACGATATGCTGGTGCCGACCTTGATCGACATGATCGACAGCCTTCGGTCCCTTGTGGACGAGACCCAAATGATAGCCCGGGCCGCGGTGGAAGGCGATCTTTCCGTCAGAGGGCAGGAGGCCAGGTTTAAAGGGCAATACGCGAAAGTAATCGAAGGGATCAACGAGACTCTGGACGCGATCACCGCGCCTATTGAGGAAGCCTCCTCCGTATTGCGGGAAATGGCGAAAGGGAATCTGCAGGCGGCCATGCAGGGCGATTACCGCGGTGATCACGCGGCCATCAAGCATGCCTTGAACGAAACGACAGAAAATCTCAGAAGCTATATCAGCGAGATTTCCAACGTGGTGGCTGAGATCAGCGCCGGCAACCTCGATCTTACCATTACGGCAGACTATAAAGGAGATTTCGTGGCAATCAAGGATTCTCTGAATTATATCATCCGTTCTTTGAGCCAGGTTATGACCGACTTTGAAAGCGCCGCCGAACAGGTTTCCTTCGGATCGAGACAGGTTTCGGAGGGCAGCCAGACGCTTGCCCAAAGCTCGACAGAACAGGCGGGCTCCATTCAGGAGCTGACCGCGGCCATCGGCGGGATCGCGGAACAGATCAAGGATAACGCAGCCAAGGCAAATGAAGTATATGCGCTTGCCAGGGGCGCCCGCGACGGCGGAGCCAAAGGAAATCAGGCGATGAACGAAATGCTGCAGTCCATGGAGAAGATCAATGAATCTTCTAAGAACATTTCCAGGATCATCAAGGTGATCGACGATATCGCCTTTCAGACCAATATCCTTGCGCTGAACGCCGCGGTGGAAGCCGCCCGGGCCGGCGGCCACGGCAAAGGATTCGCGGTGGTGGCGGAGGAAGTAAGAAATCTGGCGGCAAGAAGCGCGAAAGCCGCGGAAGAAACAACCGAACTGATTAAAGGTTCCATCCAAAAAGCACAGGCGGGAACCAAAATCACCTATGAAATCGCCGGCCTTCTGAAGGAAATCGCCGACGGAGCCGTAATATCGACGGAAAAGCTCAGTATCATCGCCAAGGCTTCAAAGGATCAGGCGTCGGAAATCGATCGGATCAACCGTGGAATCGAACAGATTTCCCGGGCGGTGCAGTGCAACTCCGCGGCGGCAGAGCAAAGCGCCGCGGTGAGCGAAGAACTGTCCGGCCAGGCCGAGCTGCTGAAAGGGATGGTGTCAAAATTCAAAGTGGGAGAAGAATATGATGAATAAGAGAAATTTAGTAAAACAGTACACCGTATTTATATTTGGATTGTTCTTTATCTCATTTGGCGTTGCGTTTGTCACGAAAGCAGAGCTTGGCACTTCTCCTATCGCAGCGATACCCTATAGTTTATCCCTGATTATTCCTAAACTATCACTGGGTAACTGGGCAATTATATTCAATATCTTATTAGTTTTGATACAACTGATGATACTTCGGAAAGATGCCAATAAGGTCGAATTACTTTTGCAGTTCGCGATTTCCTTTTTCTTTGGCTTCTTTATTGATTTATCCATGATGGTGCTGTCCGGCTTTACCCCGCAGGCGTATCCGGTAAAGATGATTTCCTTGATGATCGGCTGCGCGATTATTGCTTTTGGCGTATATTTGGAAGTAATCGCTGATGTCGTCATGCTTCCTAACGATGCATTTGTCCGCACCGTTGCCAAGGCACTGAATAAAGAATATGGTGTCGTCCGTGTGATTTCGGATAGCAGTATGGCAGTGATCGCCGGCGTACTTTGCATAATTTTACTGGGAAAACTGTCCGGTGTCCGTGAAGGAACCGTTATTGTAGCTTTGATTGTTGGTAATATCATACGTCTTTTCACTTCGAAGCTGCAAAAGCTCACATTCCTGCTTTTACCTGAAAGATGAAAATCCGGAAAGTGAAGAAATCTGATTTCATAAAGTGCAAGGGCCTTGACTAATACCCTTGCACTTTATACAAAATCGATTTTTTTATTTTTCAAAAATCCAACAAATTATTTTACACGGATTTAATACCTATCTTCTCAGGGGTCAGCGTTCTGTAGTAGCTTCCTCCCAGATGGTTGGGGTTAAAGGCTTCCCGGACCTTCCACTGGTAAGCCATCACAAGGGGCTGAGCCATGTTTACGAACATTGCGTCGTGCTCCTCCTGAGTATAGTCGTAAGCGTCGGGCCTTCTCATGTCGGCGTTGCCGCGGCCAAAATCCACGCCCAGCTTATGTTCGAACATCCATTTTTGCGTTTCGTCGAAGAATTCCCTGGTCCCTTTGATGGATTCCTTATCGTAGGCGTCAAAGTACGTGAATACCTCCCAGCCGGTCTGACCTCCGCCGCCAAGCCCGGACAGGCTTCCCATGGCCGAGTCGCCGCCTGTTTTTGTGATTGCGGTGGATTCACTTTCCCATTTATCCTTCAATGCCGCCGCTTCCTCCATCAGGGGTACGGTAACGAACATGTTGGGCGACATGCCGAAGTTGCCTTCATAGGCGCCGCAGAAGACATAGTTGAGGTTCTTGTGACCCAGTCTGATGAGATACAGGAGGGCCCAGTCATGGAGCTCCTTCTCCAGCATCATTTCGCTTTTCCAGCCTCCCGACAGTCTCAGGATTTCGTTTACCGCGTTTTCCTTATATTCTAGATCCCGTTTTGTCATGCCCGCGATGGCGATCTGAAAGTCCAGCTTCATGTCCTCATTCTGCTTTTTGAGTTCGGGTTCCTCCAGCAGGGCGGGGAAATCGCAGAGCTGCTTCTCCGGATCGGTGAGAATCCGGATCATAGCTCCCTTCAGGTCTCTGCCGAACATGTTGAACTGACGGTGACCGAGGTAAATCACATCGTTCTCATGGAAGAGATTCGCCGCCTTCGCCCAGGAATCCCAATCGGGAAAGCACAGGGTATAACATTTGAAATTATCGGGCAGATCGGCCTTGTAGGCCGGGAGCCTCCCTCTCGTGGGAAGGACCGCCGGGCCGGGCCACGGATGGAGCCTTATGGAGATCTTCGTGCAGACCCCCATGGCCCCCGCGGTACCGGAGCTGCCGCGGATCACGGAGCGAAAGCTCGGTCCGGGGCCTTCGCCGCAGAACCATCCCGCTCCCGCTCCCGCGGAACCTGTCTTGATGATTTCACCGTCAGGCGTCACCCATTCCGCGCAAAGCAGGTTTTCGCCGGAGTTGCCCATGAAGATCGCCGTCGGTCCTGTTCCAAACCACCCGATGTAATTTGCCAGGGGGGAACAGCTGCAGCCCGAACCGGGGATATGCAGGGAAAAGCCTCTCTTCATCGCTTCAGCCTGGACCACCGCTCCGATGGCATAAGGCTCTATGACGGCAAGCTGGTTTTCCGCGTCGATTTCGATGGATCGCATCCTTCTCATATCCAGCTGGATTGCCCGGTCCGACCCGATATATCCCATGATGGAATAGAAGGTGGACGCGGCCTTGAACCGGATCTTGTATTTGTTGCAGACCTTGACGATCCGGCTCACTTCCTCGGTGCTTCCCGGAAGGACTACCGCCTGGGGCAGCGGGGTCCAATGGTCGTAAGGACCGTAGTGGGCGGAAGACTGGGCGGCAACGCCGCGATAGGTCTCACAAATTCCAATGTCTTCGGAAATATTCCTCTTCCCTACAATATCTTCCAAAGCCTGATAGATTTCTCTTTCTAATGCCATTCCGCTTCATCCTCCTCTCTAAATCGCCTGCCGTACAAGCTCAATGATATCCAAAACTTTTATTCTGCCGCCATTTTTATCTGCAGACCTTGTAAAGCTGCTTACACACCAGGGACATGCCGTCACAAGGACGTCCGCTCCCGTGGCCTTTGCTTCAGTCAGCCTCTCTTCCGCGGTCCAGGAGGAAAACTCCGGAAGGGTCTCGCCGCACCCGCCTCCGGCGCCGCAGCACCAGGCATACTCCCTGATCCTTTCCATCTCCGCCAATTGAACTCCCGGAATGCTGGCAAGGATATTTCTGGGCGCGTCGTAGATGCCGTCAGTCCCCGTATACCTGGGTCTTCGCGGCTCCCAGGTGTGGACCTGGTTCAGGATCTTCTTTTCCCTGCCGTTCCATGGAATATACTCTTCTCCCAGCCTGCCCAGATGACATGGGTCGTGATAGGTCACCGTCAACGGCACCGATTTTGTAAATTTGATTTTTCCCTCTTTGATCAGGAGGTCTATGTATTCCACGATGTGAAGCACCTCCGCCTTCAGGCCCGCTTTCGGATACTGTCTTTTGAAGGCGTGGTAACAGTCGGAGCAGGGGGTGACGATTCTCTTCACGCCGGCCTTTTCCATTGCTTTTATATTGGACTCCGCGTGTTTTTCATATTCCTCCCGGAAGCCCATCTGCAAAGCGCGCCCGGAGCAGCAGTTGTCGGCGGCGCCCAGGGCTCCCACCCGCACGCCCGCCTTCTGAAGCAGGCTCACATTGCTTCGGGCGATCTCCTGCAGCGCGGGGTCATAGCTGTATTTGCAGCCCGCGAAGAAAACAACGTCCGCCTCCTCTTTGAAAACGTCGATCAGCTCCAGATCCCCTGCCCAGTCCATTCTTTCCGATTTCAGGGCGCCGGGGATCATGCTTCTTTCCTTTTTCAGGCTGTCCATGATCTTTTCCTGGGAGGGAAGGATTTTGCCTTCGGAGACAGCATGGGCCTTGAGCTCAAGATTATGATCCAGAAGCTCCAGGTTATACCGGGTGACCTTGCAGGCTGTATCACAGGCGCCGCAGGCGGTGCAGCTGTGGATGGTCTCCACCACCGTGTCGGTGAGGCTCGTCCTTCCGTCCAATATGCTCTGAGACAGCTGAAACCGGCCTCTGGCGGAATTGGTGCTGAAATTATAATATCCGATGCTCGGACAGTTCTCGCCGAAGCGCTGGCTTTGAATCTTATCGTAAGGAATCCACCTGCAGCTCAAGCACATGCTGCAGCGCTCCATCATAGGTCTGTAATCCTGTAATGACATAATATTCTTATCCTCCTTTACTCCCTCTTCGCTATACCGTCAGCTTACCCGTATTCATAATATTGTTGGGGTCGAAGATCCCTTTCAGTTTCTTCAGAGCGATATAGGATTGCGCGTCCTTGTTCATCTGCAGCTTAGCCCAGCTGTTGTAGGGCCGCGAGTAAAATGCCCCTAAATCAGACATTTTTTTACTTCCTTTGTCATAGAGCGTCCGTACGGTAGCAGTCTCTTCTGAATCTGTGGGGTTGTAAGGCAGATGAAATTCAAGGTGATAGGATGAGCCGCAGTGCTGAGGCTGGATGTATACGCCCACATCTTTCGCCGGATAACCCGTTTCTTCCGCCAGTCGGTACATCGCGTCGATGAAGGTTCCTGCTTTATCCAGAGCGGTGACAAAGAAGATATCCTGGAAGGCGCCTTTTGCGGCTTCCTTCCAATAGACCTCCCCGGAAGCATTGATCGCTTTGGACAGAGCTTTCTCGCCTCTGACCCCCTGCAGAGCCTCAACCATCTGCAGGCCGAACTGTCCGGCGATCTCTCCGATATCCCCAGCCTGCTGTTTGACTCTCTGCTCCGGAAGCAGCTCGCGTCCCAGTACGCCGATCAAAGCGATCCATTTGGGAAGCCTGCTTTTCAATTCAAGAATCTCCTCGGCGGACTCTCCCACAAGCTCCGCAAGATACGCCCCGTTCATCACCATCAGCTCGTCGCTGAAACGGAAATGGATCACCCTGCGTACAAAGCCCGTCAAGGTCTCAATATGGTCCGAAGGAACGAAATACATTTTATGTACGGTTGGACAGACTTCACATTTCAGGGAAGCCCAGGTCACAATACCCATGCTGCCCTGGGCCTGGGTGAGGGCCCTGATAAAATCGAACATGTTCGGCCCGTTGCCGCTGAGCTGCCATCGCTGATCGGCCCATTGCTTTTCCAGATCCCGGACTCCGCCGCCGGCCTCTCCGGTGAACATGGTATTGCCGTCTCCCCAGGTCACTTCCATGCAGCGCAGAGGATCGACATAACTCCACTGGTGGTTTGCGTTGAGCCTGGGCTCCACCTCCAGCACGCTGGTGACCACCGATTTATTTTTTTTAGGCGCCAGAGAGGTGGATAGCGCAAGGCCTTCCTTTGCCAGCGCCTCCTGAAGCTGTCCATAGGTTACGCCGGGCTCCACGACGGCCATTCTCTGCCGGCGGTTTATGCTGAGGATCCGGTTCATGCCTGAAAGATCCACGATAACAGATTGGGGAGCGTTGGGGATGGTGTCGCCCTTATAATGGGGATCTCCGGAACTGACGGGTACAAGGGAAGTGCCTGTTTCATTCGCCCATTTCACTAGGTCCTGAACCTGCCCCGCGTTCCGCGGCTTGGTTACGAACCAGGGCCTGATACCGTTTACAAAACTTTGATCTGTTTGATAGGATTCAAGTATTTCCGCGCTGTCAGCCACATTTTCCGATCCCATAATTTCAATTAGCTTATCTTTGATATTGGAAACCATAATTTCCTCCCTTTATCAATTTGATTTTATTATCCGGTGACGCCTGATTAACAAAACCATCGGATGCGAAACCCCGAGCACGCCTCCCCAGAATGAATATCCGTCTTAATTACGCTGAAAGGTTGGAACCAGGAGCTTCATATAATCCGTCATCGCCGAGATAAGATCATAGCTTCCGTCATGGAGGCACCAGTCGAATACAAGGCCTCTTGCTGAAATAAGCAAATAATCCGTTATCTTCTCCGCGGTAATGGTATTGATGAGTTCCTCCCTATCCTGCCCTTTTTGTATAATAGAAAAAAGTAATTTGAAAAGGTCCCTGTTTTTATCGGTAAAAGCCTTGTTTTCATTATGATACAGCAGCTTTGTGTAATCCACTCCATGTGAATTTGTGTATTTTGCATGGTAATAAAAAAAGCAGTTAATGTTTTT
>DATMXY010000405.1:0-11399 GCA_035561275.1 Anaerovoracaceae bacterium
GAAGAAAACTTACTTTTTATATATTTTCAAAAAATAAAAATAGGAAAGAGGAGTAAAAAAATGTCAATCAATGTGCAAAAGTATTTAGACGACGTTAAAAAAAGAAATCCCGGCGAAATCGAATTCCATCAGGCCGTCGAGGAAGTACTTGAATCGATTGCTCCCGTATTGGAAAAGAATCCTCAGTATGTAGAAGCTGGTATCGTAGACAGACTTCTTGAGCCGGAAAGACAGATCATGTTCCGGGTTCCCTGGGTGGACGACAATGGTAAAGTCCAGATCAACAGGGGTTTCCGTGTGCAGTTCAACAGCGCCATCGGGCCCTATAAGGGCGGCCTCCGTTTCCATCCGTCCGTATACCTTGGGATCATCAAATTCCTTGGCTTCGAACAGATCTTCAAGAATTCCCTCACGACACTCCCCATCGGCGGCGGCAAAGGCGGTTCCGACTTTGATCCGAAGGGAAAGTCAGATGCAGAAGTAATGAGATTCTGCCAGAGCTTCATGACTGAGCTTTGTAAGCACATCGGCGCTGATACAGACGTACCTGCCGGAGATATCGGAGTCGGCGGACGTGAAATCGGATACATGTATGGCCAGTACAGAAGATTAAGAAATGAGTTCACCGGCGTACTTACCGGAAAAGGCATCGGCTGGGGCGGCTCGCTTGCAAGAACGGAAGCTACCGGTTACGGCCTCGTATATTTCGTAAGGGAAATGCTGAAGGCTAACGGAAAGAGCCTGGAAGGCCAGAGGATCGTGGTTTCCGGTTCCGGAAACGTTGCTATTTATGCCGTCCAGAAAGCTCAAACTTATGGCGCAAAAGTTGTAGCCGTATCAGATTCCAACGGTTATGTGGTTGACGAAGACGGAATCGACGTGGCGACCGTCAAGAGACTGAAAGAAGTGGAAAGAGCAAGGATCAGCGAATATGTGAAGGCTCGTCCCAACGCGAAATATGTTGCAGGCGGTTCCGTATGGGATACCAAGTGCGACATCGCCCTCCCCTGCTCCACTCAGAACGATATCGATGAAAAGACTGCTGAGAAACTGGTCGCCAACGGCTGCTACGCGGTGGGCGAAGGCGCCAACATGCCCTGCACGAACGAAGCCGTCAAATACTTCCTGTCCAAGGGCGTCCTCGTGGGTCCGGCAAAAGCTGCAAACGCAGGCGGAGTCGCAACTTCCGCTCTGGAAATGTCACAGAACAGCCAGAGACTGGAATGGTCCTTCGAGGAAGTCGATCAGAGACTTGACAGGATCATGACAGATATCTTCAAGGCTTGCAACGAAGCGTCCAAAGAATTCGGAATGCCCGGAAACTATGTGGCAGGCGCCAATATTGCCGGATTCCAGAAGGTCGCCAAGGCGATGCTGGCCCAGGGTATCATCTAAAAAAGCGATCACTCAAAAACATAGAAACTAAAAAGCGGCGCTGTCCGTCTCACACCGAGAGGACAGCGCTGTTTTTTTTGTTTTCCGGGCTAGTTCAGTCCCCGCCGCTTTCTTTCTCGGGTTTTGCGCTGCACATGCCCTGCTCTGCCATTCGTATTTTTTTACTTGCCCAGCAGATTATACAGCACCTGCGCCATTTCGGCCCTCGTCGTCGTCCCCGTTGGGGCAAGCTTTCCGCCGCTGCCTGCGACGGTCCCCGTTTGTGCCAGAAGCGTCAAGGCCTCTTTTGCCCAGGAAGCGACTCCGTCCGCATCGTTAAAGGACGACAGTGGTTTACCCGATGTGCCTTCCGGCAGCCTGCCGATTTCCTTTAAAGCGTTATAAAGCAGCGTGAACATTTCCTGTCTTGTGATCTCCCTGCCCGGAGCGAACAGGTTATCGCCAACGCCGCCGGTGATGCCGAGCCGCTTTGCCGCGGCTAAGTAGCCGGTATAATATGTATTGCCTGCGTCGGAGAAGTTATTTATCAGGTTTGTATCCGGAGCAAGTTCGTAGGCTTTCATCAGCATCACGAGGAACTGGCCTCTGGTCAGTTTCGCGTTGGGGCTGAAGTTGCCGCCTCCCGTACCTGTGGTGATGTCCCGCGCCGCAATGAAGCTTACCGCCTTTTTATACCACACGTCCGCCGGTACGTCGCTGAAGTTCACCGGGTTATAGACCACCGCATAGTCACTGAAGTGCTTAATGTCAACGGTAACAGTGCCGGACACCGGGTCATAACGCCCGTTTTCAACGCATACCGCGTTGCCGCTGCCGTCAATGTACCAGATCACGATGCCTTCCGGGTTCGCAAGCTCTTCCGCCGTGGGCGTATAGGAGATGGATAACGTTACCGGCGCCTCGGAATTCTCCCAATTTGTCTGCTGTCCGTTCACCGTCAGGGTGAGCTGGATAATGGGCCTGTCGCCGATGGCTCCTATTATCTCATCTGACAGACCGGATGTATCTCCCTCGCCGATGGTGATGCCCGCATTGCCGGAGAGTCCCATACCAGAGAGCATGTTACCCGGGATGGTGAGATTGCCGAGGCCGGTGTTCAGCGTCAGCGAACCTTGCCCGGAGCCCGACAGGGAAGAGGCGGGAAGATTTGCTGTAAATGAGTTCGCACCGGGGATAGAAGGCACGGTAACTACCGTGTTCTCGCCATCTGAGAGATTCCCGGCCAGCGTCCCAAGATCCAGCGACGCGTTGCCCGTAGCCGTATCTATGGTGATCGGTACGGTGCCGCCGCCGGAAACAGTGGCATTCTGACCCTGTGCGGGCGGCGTGGAAGGGGACCCGCCGCCATTGTCACCGCCGCCATCGGGATTGGGAGCCGCATCTGCCTCAAATACAGCCTTTACGGTTACCGGTTCGTCCGGCATGATGAAGGCATTCTCACTGATGCTCAGACCCGAGGGGGTTATCGCCTGCCATTCCTTGAAGCGATAGCCACTGTTTGGCGTGCTGCTCAGAGTAATCGTCTGCCCCTGTTCTGCCGAAGCAGGGCTGGCGCTGCCTGTACCGTTGCCGTCGTTCTGGAGGGTGACGGCATGTGGCTGCATTTTCACCCAAACGGTACTGTAACCGCCAGTATAGGTATTATATCCGGGTTTTGTGGTCGGTACCGTTTTATCCGCCTGTGTTTTCGTTGAATCGTCAAAGTTGATATACTGTTCGGCGATAATTGTTCCGTCGATCGTGACCGCGCTGCCGGTCGTCGGATCCGGAAATGGATAATCGACGGCCACTGCGCCGTAACCGGACGAGCCTAAAGAAATCACATTTCCATGGATTTCGATGATGCCGCCGAACGCATACGCGCCTGCGCTGTATTGATTCATCGACGTGGCGTTTCCCTGCACGATCACCGTAGCGCTGTCATATGCGGATACGGCGCTGGCAGGCGATGCGACGTTTCCACCCACCGTGACGAAGGCGTTGTTTCCCGCAAATACGGCATTAAATCCTTCATCAGTCACAGTAATGTCTTCGGAGACTTCAATAAAAGCGTCTTCGCCTCTGGCATAAGCGCCATAGCTCTCGACACCGCTTGCCGTAATGCTGCCGTCCACCGTGACCGTGCCGCCTGCTTCTGCGTAGCCTTCAGCCTCCGCGCCGTTGACGTTTTCACCGCTCGCCGCAATATTGCCTTCTACTGTAACCTCACCGTTATTGCCGGCATAGGCTCCAATAGCATATTCGTCCCCGGTTATCGTTATATCTCCGTCCACGGAAACCATACCGCCATTGGCGTACGCGGCATAGCTGCTATCTCCGCTTGTTGTGACGCTTCCGGTAAAATTGATCTCTCCGTCATCTTCAGCGTATAGGCTTTGGCATCCCTCGCCGCTCGCCGAAACGTCGCCGGTGACAGTGACTGAGCCGTCTACGCTATATACGGCAGCAGAGTAATCGCCGCTTACTGCGATGTCGCCGGTGATTATGACCGTGCCGTCATACAGGGCATTTACAGCATGGCTCCCTTCGCCGTCCGCGGAGACACCGCCGGTGACAGTGACCGCGCTGTTTTCATCGTATGCGTATACGGCATCCGAGTAATCGCCGCTTACCGTGACGTCGCCGGTGACCGTAACTGTGCCGCCAAAATCGGCATACACGGCGCAGCTTTCATAGTCCTCCGCCGAGACATCTCCGGTTACTATGATCATACCGCCGTTATTGGCATAGACAGCACAGCTGTCATCGCCGGCTGCTGAGACGCTGGTGACGATCGCGCTGCCGGAACTGTAAGTTCGGATGCCATAATATGCTTCTATAATATTCAATTCGGCTGCGCCGGAAAGGGACAATACGCTGTCATCGTAAACTTCGACGCCGCAATATGCGTTTATATTCATCGCACCCGTGCCGGCAAGGGTCAGGTTACCGCCCCATCCAACCGTCAGCGCCGTGTCGCCGTAAGCACTCCCATACAGGTTCAACGTATGGTCGCTTGTATCGATGGTGACGTGGATTCCAGCAATGTAGATTGGGTCGGGATAGGTAACGTCGGCCGTCAATCTGATGGTATCACCATCCTCCAGTTCAGCCAGCGCGTCGGAAAGCCCGGACGCATCGCCGACCTCGATTGCCGGTTTCTCTTCAAATATCGCCGACACCGTCACATTAGAGCCAGGCATGGTAAAAGATGAGGTACCGTCGATAACCTCAAGGAAATTGTCCTCCCCGTCGTTATATTTCAAGCTGTCCTCCGTATAGACGTACCCCGGATCCGGCGTGATCGTCAGGTCGACTTCGGCGCCTTCCGCCGCGACCGCAAGAGAAGCGGTTATGCTTCCGCCCGTCAGTTCCGGGATATTGATGTCGTAGCCTGTTACGAATATTGCCGTGACGGTTGTCGCGTTTCCCGGCATGGTAAAGATGGCGGAGGTACTCGTTTCATCGTCAAAGCTGCCGCCATCCGAAGAAGTCCACCCGGAGAAGGCATAACCGGTATCGGGAGCGGCGGCGATGCTGATTTCGGCGCCTTCTTCATAATCTCCGTCTATTCCCGAGGTGATGCTGCCGTGTCCGTCGGTCTGCAGGGTCAGGGCGTTCTCAGGCGCGGGATAAACCGTAAGTGTAAATACTTTCTCATCAGACCCGTATACCCAACTGAATGCTGAGATTGTGACAGAATAACCTGTATCTGTTTCAATTTCAACAGTTGGTGTACCGTAGATCACGCCGTCTGATGACAGGTCAAGCCCGGATGGTAAACTGCCGTCGGTAACGTACCAGTCGACCCAGCCGGCGCAAGTTGCCTCAAGCTGGAATTCATACTCCACGCCTTCCGTGGCGTCGGGCAGGCTTGTTGTGGTGATCACCGGTTCTGCCGGCAAAATGACGAGAGTCAGATCCTTCGTGTCGCTGCCTCCGGAGTTTGACACCCGGACCGTGAAATCGTATGTACCGTGCGTGTCCCCACCCGGCGTACCGGAAATTGCACCGCTTGTCGAAAGAGTAAGACCCGTGGGCAGGCTGCCCGACGTAATGCTCCATTCAGCGGGGGCGTTGCTGTTATGAGAAAGTGTATAGGTATAACTTACGGTTTCCATGCCGTTGGGCAGGGTTACTGCAGCTATGGTCGGAACGGTGATTTCTTCGAACTCTGCCGAAACTGTTACATCGTTGTCCGGCATGGTGAAGGCGGAGGTGAAGGGGGCTGAAATCCCCGCGACGGTGAGGAAATGATTCGTACCGTCGTTATATATAAGGCTGTTTTCTCCATAGATGTGCGATGGATCCGGCGTAATGGTCAGGTTGATTGTGTCTCCCTTTTCTGCAGTCGTAGGGACGGCTGTGATGCTGCCGCCGATGATCCCGGGGGATATGTTGACGCTATAGGTGTCGGCTTCCTCAAATTCAGCCGTGACGGTAGCGTCAGTCGCCGGCATGGTAAAGATTGCTGAGGCGCTTGTGTCGTCGTCGAAGCTGCCGTCTGTGGAAGTCCATCCGTCAAAGTCGTATCCGGTGGCGTCATCCGCTACAAGACTGACCTGCCTGCCCGACTCAAAGTAGCCTGAAGTGACAGAGGTCTCTCCGATGCCCGCGTCTCCGCCATCAGCGGGATCCGCCACAACAGTCAGCGCCCACGCCTTGACGCGTACCGCCGTACTGCCGCTGACATATTCGTAGTAATCACCGTTGCGGGTGCCGGTGCCGATGCTGACGGGGGAATAGTTTATGCTTATGTAACCGTCCGCGGCGATGGCGTCAACTGTGGCCGTACCCGTGCCGGAAGCGATCACACCGGTATTTGAGCTGCCGCCGGAGGCTGAAACGCTACCCGCCGTAAATGTCCAGCCATCATTGGAATCGGCCGAAACGCCGGTGCTGGAGGAGCCTCCTGCGGCTGTCACCGAGACGTTGCCGCTCACCTTGACCTCGCGGCTGTTATTAAAGTAAATGCCGAAGGCACTGCCTCCGGAGTTGGCAGCTGAGACATTTCCGGCCACCGCGACCGTACTGCCGCTGTTATAGGTACCCACAGCATCGATCCTGCTGGCATTGCCGCTGATTGAAATACCGCCTGCCGTAACGTGGCTGCCGGAAGCGACATTCACACCGGTAAACCAGTACGGGCCGGATACGTTTGCTGAAACGCTGCCGTCCACTTCAACAGTACCGTCGTAGGAAGCACCGATACCGCTGCCGGTTGCAGAGACATCGCCGCCCACCTCCACCGAACTACCGTTGGCAATCAAACCGCAGCCGTTCGAAGCAGGACCGCTGTCTGCGACAACATTTCGGCTCACTGTTACAGCGCTTCCGTTCGCAGCACTTACGCCCTGGGCACGATCCCCGGTTACCGATATATTACCGCCTACTGTGATCCAGCTGCTCCCGGCGTTGCTTACCAGTACGCCGTAAGGATCGTCTCCGCTCGCGGTGACATCGCCTTGTACCGTGATCGAATGTCCGGAGCCAAAACCGATGGCAGCGCCGGCAACGCCGCTTTGCAAGGTATCTCCGCTCGCCGAGACATCGCCGTCCACCGAGATATTGTTGCCGCTGCCGCCGTTGACGTACACTCCTCTGTAACCTGCAGAGGCGTCGCCGGTCACGGAAACGGTCGTATCGGTGCTGTTCTGGATCAGCACGCCGACGGTATTAAAGACGCCGTTTACCATAATTGAGCCGTCTACGGTAATCTGAGCGCCGGAGCTTACAGAGTTCGCATATACTCCATTGCTTGAAGCCGCACCGCTTACCGTGATGTCTCCGTTTACGGTGACCTCGCCGCCGCTGCCTCCCACGCTTACACCATCAACAGATGAACTGCTGTTTACCGTGACATCTCCGTTTACGGTGACTTCACCGCCGTCAAGGACCGTTATGGCGTCAAAGAAGGTGTCCTCGTTTACGTCGTAGATGGTCGCGCTGCTGCCGGCTCCGGATGTTCTCACATACCCGTGTACCTTCAGCACGCTGTCGTCGTCAGCAGTGATCTTGCTGCCGCCGTAGGCTTCCAGATATCCGTTTACAGTCATTACACCTCCGGCGCCGGCATTCGAGTTGACGACGCTGACGGTGCCTGCGCTGCTGACGCTTATGCCGCCGATATCAAGATCATACCCGTTCAGGTCGAATGTAATGTTCTTTCCATTGAACTGGCTCGCGTAGTTGGCTAGATATGATATACCCGCCGTCAGCTGGATGGTATCGCCGTCCGCCAGGCTGCCGCCGTTGAGCAGCGTGTCCAATGCCGGCCCGGTATCGACCTGGTGTACCGTCGCCGCGTGCGCCGTCACAGGCGTCAGCGTGAGCGCCAGCAAAACGGCCAGAACTGCCGCCAATGCCCTTCTGCTATTTTTTTTCATGCGCGTTCTCCTCGTATAATATGATTTGCAGGAATTTTTACGGAGTTCCTGCTTAGTCTCCGTAAGCCAGCCGGCTTGGTGATACTCATGATATAATTGACACATGGTCAATCAGGTGAAAGTTCTTAGTTCTCCTGTTGAGCCGCAAGGCTGCTGCAGCCGCTAAACGCGGCGTATGACGATAGTAATTTAATTGTAGGGAAATTAAGAAAACCGGGATAGCGAACCAGTGCTCAATTTCCGGTGATTATTGCTATCATTGCAACAAAAAAAGGCCTCCGGAACCATTCACGGTCCGAAAGCCTTTTCTCTGAGTTAACTCCCCGCTTTATTACTGACAGCGCCCTGCGCCTGCACGGCGCTATTTCTGAGCCATCTCCGCCCGATATTGGGAAGGGGTCATGCCTGTTTTTTGTTTGAATATTTTTGCGAAATTCCCGTTGTAATCCGCGCCGCATTCGGCAAAGGCCTGGGCCACGGACAAATTGATATCGCAAAGCTTCTCCTTAATCTTGTCAATCTTGATTTTCTGATAGTAGCTGTAAGGAGTCATGCCTGTGTGCTGTTTGAACAAACGAGTATAATGATACCTGCTCATGTGAGTGATACCCGCCAGTTTATCCACGTCAAACCCCTCCTTCCAGTGATCATCCATGTATTCTTTGCCTTTCATAATTTCTTCTTTATCATGATAATACCTGGATGTCGTAAAAACAGTCACTATATATAACAATTGACCATCCTGGCCGCGGATGGGGAAGGCGGTCATATTCTGATACATGCTTCCGGAAATTAATTCCTTATTGCCGCCGAGCCTTCCGACGATTTCTTCACGGGGCGCTTTAACGTCATATTGGTGGACGACTTCTCCCAGGTACGCCCGCAGGACAAAGTCTTTTACCCCCCATCTTTCAAGGTTGGGATTCATCATTATATTATGTTTTTTATAGAGTTTATCAGGATTTGTTATTTTGGCGAACTCTAAGAACGCTTCATTGGCCAGCAGCAAAGTTCCATCCGGTTCACAGATGTGAATGGGATAGGGGAAATGCTTTATTATCTCCACAAACAGCTCCTTGTTTTCATACAGAGACTGAAAAGGCCATACGCCATTATGCTGCCGCTGTTCATATAAATCACATATATCTTTGGATATCACGGCTTCCTTCTTTTCCATCGCACTGCACCGCCCTCAATTATAAATCTTTCTGTTATATTATTTTTATGTATCTATGTGCTTATCAGCCTTTTTCCTTCTTCCCTGATGTTGGTGGCGGCATTGATATCACGGTTCAGCTGGTTTCCGCATTTGCAGCGGAAGGTCCTTTCACTTAAGGGCATTTCCTGCTTTACTCTGCCACACCTGCCGCAGGTCTTTGTGCTCGCATACCAGCGGCCCACCCGGATCAGTATCTTTCCTTCCCTTTCCAACTTGTATTCCAGAAAGCCGACAAACATCCCGAAGCTGTCATCGTGTACGCTTGTCCCGAAATTCAGCGCCTGTGACATCCCCCTCATATTCAGGTCTTCCACGCATACCACATCATAGGCATTGGCTATCTGCCTGCTCAGTTTATGATGGAAATCCTTCCTCTGCCGGGATACTTTCTCATGGACTTTGGCGGTTTTCTTTCTTTGCTTCCTCCAGTTACTGCTCCCTTTTTCACACTTTGAAAGCTTCCTCTGCTCCCTGGCAAGCTTCTCCATGCCCTTCCGGTAATATCCTGGATACCCTGCGCTGGTTCCGTCTGAACATACTGCCAGCTCCTTCATGGAAAAGTCGATTCCAAGGATCCTGTCCTCTTTTATTTCTTCCGGTTTTATCTTTTTGACCTTTTCTTCGAATTCATAAAGCATGCTTGCATGGTATTCCCCAGCAGGGGTTATGCTCACGGTTATGGATTTAAGCCGGTATCCTTTCGGTACCTCCCGGTGCTGCTTGATCCTGACCTTTCCAAGCTTCGGAAGGGTCAGATGCCCCTCTTCCAGCGATATGTTGCCGTTTACCAGATTGTAGATAAAGCGCACGCAGCCGAAGGTATTCGTCAGTAACCGGATTTGTTTCCTGTTTGGATAAATGCGGAATTTATATGCTGTATTCACAATATATCAGCCCCTTCCTTGTTACTTGACTGATTATATTGTAATATGCTCCGGTTTATTTATCAACATATTTTAGAACCAGCGTTCATCTTTTCCGAACTAACGTTCTGCCGTTGCAATCACAAGGCAGGAAATGTTCACCCTGCTGTATAACGCACTAAAAGCGATTGGGCAGCTTCCGGAGGTTAACGGCAGAGAGTCTGGGTCCGGCGATACCGGTAAACCGCTGTCGGCCTTCACCGACGCGGACGGGATCACCATCCTCGGCGAAAGACGCCCTGACACTCCTGACACAAACGGGGACCGTCGCCGGCAGCGGAGGGAAGCTTGCCCCGACGGGGACGACGACAAGGGCTGAAATGGCGCAAGTGCTTTACAACCTGATGTCTGACTGAGATTCGCTTACAATCGACAGGGCTGCTGGCATTATGCCCGCAGCCCTGTTTTATCCCCTTTTTTTCTATTCACTAGTAAACAGCATTTCCCCCATACTGCTCACAACTCTTCCTCTGCCGTGCCTTTTTGCTCGATATAATAATTTATCGACGTCGCCGATCAGGTCAGTGTATTGTGGCAGGCCGCTTACCGCTTCCACATGAATGGCTCCCGCACTGAAAGTCACCGGAACCTCGATTTCGTTTGAAAAATATTTCTGCAGTTCGCAGTGTATCCTTTTTAATATCTGAAGCGCCTGTCTCTGGCCGGTTTCATAGAAGATGAAGATAAATTCCTCCCCTCCGTATCTGCCGATAACATCATTGCTCCGTAAATTGTTTCGCGTGATATCAGAAAACACCTCCAGCACCTTGTCCCCCATTAAATGGCCGTATCGGTCGTTGATAACTTTAAAATGATCAAAATCAATCATGCAGACAGTAAAATTTCCGCTGGTCTTATCCGGTTCCGTTAACTGCTGCAGTGCGCTCATCAGGCTGGTTTTATTCAATGTCCCTGTTGCAAGATCAAGGGTGAGCTTTGTCCGCAAATGCCTTTCCTTCCGCTTCATCTCAGAGATGTCAATAAAAACAAGCGCGGCATATTGTTCATTATGCCACGTCACTTTTCCGCAGTTCAGTTGAAACCATTTTCTGGCCCTGCGCCGTCCAGCCGTAAAGGAGTATTGGATCACGCTCTGAACGGGAGCGTCGCAAAATAAGGTCTCGCGCACGCTGCGCCATACTCCGCAGTTCTTGCATCTTGTGGCTTCTCCGCATTTATGGGAGCTATGCTTAAGTTTAATACAATGAAAGACATCCCCGAAAGGCCGGCCGGCAGCATCCTGGACCCCCAGCTGAAAACACTGGAATATTTGATTGTTTGCCATCTGGATTTCCAGATTCTTGTTGACAACTACCTGCCCGATCATGGAATATTGAAAAAGACTGTAAAATAATTCGTCTTCATGATTGAACGGCGGGTGGGTATTTATCTGCTCGATAGAGTTATCCAAAGTATACTCCTCGGGTGCTTATTGGATATAAGCTTTAAATTGCAAGAGTTGGGTAAAATAAGCACTACTAAGCCATAACATTAACT
>DATMXY010000406.1:0-13380 GCA_035561275.1 Anaerovoracaceae bacterium
AATCTATTCTATAAGTCATGATATCCTCGATTGTTCATGTAAATCTGTTTTTCAGCAGACTCGGGACAATCAAAACACCAATGACGCGACATACAGCTTTTCGAAATCCGGCGAGTTAGAAAGCTCTATTTTTTCAATTGAAGAGACCAGAGCTTTCATACGCCGGCGAAAATCCTTGTTCAGCAAAAAAGCCACAGAGCCCGATTGGGAGGTATTTCCCACAAACCGCACCCGGCCGCTGAACGCAGGGGACAGCAAGCCGATATTGATCAGGCTGCTCTCCCTGAGGTGGTACCCAAAGGAGCCGGCAATCAGGACCTCGTCCACATCTTCCTCTGCGACTCCGAGCCTTCCCAAAAGCGCCGTAATGCCAGAGCGTATCGCCCCCTTGGCAAGCTGCACCTGCCGGATGTCCTTTTGCGTCAGATAAACATTATCGGTGATAAAAAACGCATTCTTTCCGTCATGCTCCCGCAGTGCGCCGTAAATCCGCATCGCGGACAGTTCCTTCGGCTTACGCGAAAATCGCCCGCTTTTCTCTATAACACCCGTTCTCACAAGTTCGCCGACAATATCCAAAAGACCGCTGCCGCAAATACCGACAGCCTTATCGTTCCCGATGGTTTCAAAACTGTAAGCTCCGTCTTCGCCGATTTGAAACAGCTCGATCGCACCCGCCGAAGCGCGCATCCCACAGTCGATGTTCATGCCTTCGAAAGCGGGACCGGCCGCCGTGGACGTGGCGGCAAGGCGCCCATCCTTTGCCAGAACGATCTCTCCGTTTGTGCCGATGTCTATGAATAACGTGACTCCGGCTTTTTCTTCAAGTTGGGATACAAGAATACCCGAGGTGATATCCGCGCCCACAAAGGAGGAAATGACCGGCGGCAGGTAAACCGTTCCAAAAGGCGATATGCCCAGTCCGTCGGCAGAAATGCTTCTGCCGCAATCAAGCTTCGGCGTATACGGATATTTACCGAGAGACGTGGGATCGACTCCGGTTGCCATGTGGAGCATAGCGGTATTTCCGCTGTAAACCGCTTCGTAAATCGAGGCCGGCGTAACGCCAGCCGATGCGGATAAGCGATCGCGCAAGCCTGCAAAGGCGCTGAGGAACATTTGGTACAGCGTTTCAACGCCGCTCCCCTCCGAAGCAAAATGGATCCGGCTCAATACGTCCTGCGCGACGGCGGTCTGGGGATTCAGCATGCTTTCACCGGCAAGCTTCTTGCCTGATTTTAAGTCGATCAGTTCCGCGACAAGCGTCGTCGTCCCGATATCTATGGCGATGCCGTAAAGGTCGGAAAAGATATCTCCGGGCTCCTCTCCCAATAAAGCGCCGCCGCCGAACACCTGCGTTCCCGCTCCGATCACCACCTGTTTTGTTATATGAGGCTTGATTTCATACTCAAAGGTCTGCCCTTGTGAAAGAATGCGCAGGCTTTGATTGACCTCATCACTGTCGGGAAGGAGCACTTCAATATCGTCATGAACCGTAGTTTGACAGGCGAGGACATACCCCTGCCCTTTTTCTTCCGGCCCCAATGCATGCTTTCCGGCTTCCCGATAACTGGAAGGCGAAGCGCCGGTCAGCCGAACCCGGCATTTTCCGCACGTTCCTGCGGCATTGCAGGGCGACTCTATCAAAATGCCGGCTCTTCGGGCCGCAGACAAAATACTCTCTCCTTTTTCTGCAAAAACTGTTTTTTCTTCATTCACAAACCGAATGACAGGCATATTACAATCCTCCGATAAGTCAGGTTACGATTCTCCGATAAGCCGGGGCCACGCCCCTCAGGTTACGTTCCGGAAACCGCGCTTGTTAAAGCGGTGATATTCTCAAGGGGCGTCGAGGTCGAAAGGCCGCAGGCGGGAGCAATGATATCGATCTTATTTTCAACCAGCCTGGCGGTACTGTTCCGTACATCCTCTCTTTTGCCAAATTCCAGCAAATAGGTACTGATGTTGCCCATAACAGGCACACCGTCCAGTTCGTCTTTCAGCGCGCGCAGGTTAACTACGGAGTCGACGCTGACGGCGTCGTATCTGAGCAGCTTTAAATGCGGCGTCACCGGGCCGACGTCGCCGCAAATATGGATGATGACCGGAATACCGGCTGCGTGCACGGCGTCGGCTACGGCATTCAGGTAGGGCACGGCGTATTCCGCGAACTTCCTGGGCCCGAGTATTTCCCCTGTCGCCGTCGGGTCCGCTATGGATATCGCGGACGCGCCGTTATCCACGAGAAGCCGGGCGTATTCAATCAGCGCGCCGCTCACATAATCCAGCACCCTATGCGCTCCTTCGCGGTTTTTGCCGAGCTCCTTCAAAAACGTCATGGGGTCGATTATGGATGCGGCGGTGCTGACCGGTCCGGTCACGCTTCCGATTACCGGAACGTCGGGGCGCGCCTTGGACAGCGCCGCCACCGACTGTATGACCATACCGGCCCGAGGGCTCTCCGTAATCACGTGCGCGGGCCGAAACTCCACACTGTCCGCGGAAGCATACTTTTCACGTACAATTTTCGGCTCACACTTTAAAGAGCCAAAATCCACCGAGCTGCCCAAGGCCTCCGCTTCCACCGTCATACAAAAAGGGAGGCCGATATTCTCAAACCCGGTGAGGCGGTATACGTCGCCGGCAAGGGCGCTCATGAGTCTCCAATCGCTATGGGCGTCAGGCAGGGTATTCCCGGTTGCGTTCATAACCTCGACAATCGCGGCATTCATCATTCCGCCGGGACAAATGACCGGCGGACGTTCAACGTCCTTCTGAGCAAAGACGCGTGCAAGTCTTTCCTTTGGTGAAAACGTATCTTTCATAGACATGAATCAATTCCTTTCAGGTTAGCCCGCCGCTCAGGAAGCGCGGGACCGGCGCCGTCGTCAGCCGCTTACCGGGCCGCGACGGCGGCGCTGAGCAGATCCTCGATCAGGGTCAGTCCCCCGTCAAAGCCCGTATAGCCCCGGCTGAGCACGGCGCGGTTAGACACGGGGAAGCTGACGCTGAGGTGCGGCGCGCCGATTTTAAGCGCGAGAGCCCGTTCAAAAGAGCTGCCGACGACAAAGGCGGGCGTGAGAGTTTCGGCGTATTTATCCGATTCCTGCTTCGGATAAAGCTCGCTGATATACCGGATTGCCTCGCTGGCGTTGGTGTCAAAAACCACCCGAGGCCCCGGCAGCGGTATGGGTGCCGCAAGCTTTTCGGCAATCCTCGCCTGCTGCTCCTCGTCTAAAATGTCGGTAAACTGCGTCAAAACTGGGATCCAGCCTAAATCGTCCAGCAGAAAGCGCGTCACGGCCACCGCGTAATTCACATCTCCGACAACAACGGCGTATTTTTGCAGATCCGCATCGTTATATACATCTGCCAACGGCTCCAGAAACTTATAGTACTTCCTGCTTTCCTCCGCAATCACCGCGTCCACGTCCACATCCAGCTGCAGCGTCTGCGCCGCCGCGCGCAGAAGGCTTTCGCTGGCGGTGGGTCCTATGGGAAGCGTCGCCGTTATGTATGGGACGCCGTGCACCTCCTCATAGGTCCTGGCCGTCTCAAGGCCGTAAGCATCCGACAGGACGATGTTAAGCTCAGCGGACGAGGAATCCCGGAGCGATTCAAGGGAATCCTCATCGGTGAAAAAGGTATTGACCTTAAGCCCCAAAAGTTCCAGCAGCCGGCGCACGCCAAGCAGGTTGCCCCGCCAGAAGCTGTCCATGTAAGGTACGATGCCCAGAATATTGACCGCGCCCTTTTGCCTGGGCAAGCCTTTTTTTACATATTGCCTTGCCAGTTCGGAAAGCGTAATGTCATAACCGTGATAGGAGTTGCCCTTGAAGCCTCCCGTGTTGGCCGCGACGATATCGACGCCCCGTTCCCTGTATCCGGCGATAACGGCGAAGATATCGTCTCCGATGATCTCCGTCACGCAGCCGGTGATGACGACAAAGAGCTCGCCGTCCATGATTTCCAGCGTTGTTCTGATTTCCTCGTCCAGCCGGTCGGTTCCGCCGAATACGATATCGTTCTCTCCGACATTGGAGCTGGGCACCGTCAAACCGCCGCAATATCCTCCCACCTGAAGGCCGCTGCCTCCGTTTTGCGTCCAGGCAATGCTCCCGGCACAGCCCCTCGCGCAGTGGAGGATCGGAATCGTACGGGGCAAGGCTTCCAGTGTCGACAGGGCTCCGCCCAGCGAGCAGAGGTATCTCGGTCTTTCGATAAAGCTGCTCATGCGTCTTCCCCCTTTCCTGCATAATCCTCCGGCAGATCAAGACCCGTTTTGATATAAGAAAACGGGTTTCTCCCATACCAGTCCTCCTTATACGGAAGCCGGACATGTTTGCTCAGATTTTTATTGAACGCCGGATTTGCCAGCTGCCGGTACAATCTGCGGGCAAACTCGAAAGCTCCGCGATACCCAAGGTAAGCGAGGCCCGTATTGTAGATCACATGGGACGGGATCCCCAGCTTTGTCGCGGTAAGATTCCCGTTCCAATGTCCCAGGAAGAGATCCGGTCTGGTGCTTTTCAGCAGGTTCGCTTCCTCAAAAGGCTGCGCGTCGGCGATATTGATCACGAATTCGCTGTCCACTATTTTAAGCAGTTTTTCATACTCCACGTTGGCAAATTCATCATGATGATACGAACGGATGCCCGCGATCTCAAACCCGATGTCATGTAAAAGATTCGCCGTCGCCAGGGCGCGGAATTCTCCGGCGCTGATGAAAACCCGCTTCCCTTTAAAGAATGAACGATAGCTTTTAAGCGCCTCGTCAAGCTCCGCGGTCTCACGGGCGATAAGCCGCTCCGCCGCTCCTTCCTTTCCCAGCCGTACCGCGACGTCGCGTATCCACTGGTTTGTATTGTTTATCCCTATGGGCATATGGCGGATGACATAGGGTATCCCGTAGGCTTCTTCGAGGTGCTGGAGAATATAGTCGTCATGGGTCGGGCAGACACTGACGGAAAGCCCCGCGTATTTCAGCTTATACATCTGGTCCGGTTCGGCGAAGTTCGGAAAAGCGTTGACCTTATGATCCAGCGCGTTGATATACCGCGTCAACTCCAGCTCGTCGGCATAACCCATCGACGATACGCTGAATAGGTTTACCGTGTGCTCTTTTTGATAGCTTAAACGCTCGCCGTACAAAGGATCCTTAATGATCGGGTCGTTGAACCGCGGGTCGTCGAGAAGCTTGCTGCCCAGACCGTGATAAACGGCGTCGTAAGCCGTCGCCCATATTTTTGTCTTAAACCCTTCGCAATGCACAGGCACGATACGTGCGCTTACCTGCGGCTGCGCTCTTTGAATGACGCCGTCCACATCGTCTCCGATAATCGCGGGCACACAGCTTGACACTACCGTTATGGTCTTCGGGCGATATAAGCGGTCGGCCTCTATGATCGCGTTGAATAGCTTGGTTTCACCGCCGGAGATCACGTCGGACTCGGTCAGCGCGGTGGACAGCCAAAGCGCGTCTTTGACCGTTCCCGTGCGCAGGTTCCCGCCGGAACGGGCGTTGGCGTTCTGCGAGTGGGAACATGCGCCGCAGCCGACCGCTCCGTGAACCAGGTTCACATTGTCGGGAATCGAGTTCAAAATGGCGATGCCGGGAAGCAGCAGGCAGATTGAACCTTGCGTAAAGCTTCTGGAGCCGTCGCTTAAGAAGCGGCATTGTTTTCCCTTTTCGGCGAGGTCACACAGTGTGCCGCCATATACGATGCACGCGCCAAGCCGGTCTTCCCGCCTGGGCGCTTCTTTTTGTTGAAAATAACTCACGCTTATTACCTCCGTTTATACAGCATTCGTTCAAAGGACCAGCCGGTCGAACAAAGGCGTCGAAAGATACCGCTCGCCCGTATCGGGCAGCAGGACGACGACCGTCTTATTTTCAAATTCGGGCCGGAGTGCGACAAGAGTGGCCGCGTAAGCAGCCGCGGCCGACGATATGCCGATCAGAAGCCCTTCGGTCCGGGCGAGGTCCTGCGCCGTTTCATACGCTTCCTCGATCCTCACCTTGAATATTTCATCGATCACGGAAGGATTCAATACCTTTGGTATAAACCCGGCCCCGATGCCCTGGATCTTATGAGGCCCGGGTACGCCTCCCGAAAGAACGGGAGAATCGTAGGGCTCAACCGCGATGATTCTAACGCCGGGATTTCTCTCTTTCAGCACTTCGCCTACGCCGGTGATCGTTCCGCCCGTGCCAACGCCCCCGACGAAAGCGTCAACCTCGCCGTCCAGATCGTCCCATATTTCAACCGCGGTGGTTTCACGATGTATCTTTATGTTGGCGGGATTGCTGAACTGCTGGGGGATAAAGGCTTTGGGCAGCAAAACCGCAATTTCCTCGGCTTTTTTGATCGCGCCCTTCATCCCGTCCTTTCCCGGCGTGAGCACCAGCTCCGCGTTAAGCGCCTTCAGAAGATTTCTCCGCTCTACGCTCATGGTGTCCGGCATGGTAAGGATCAGCCGGTAGCCCTTTGACGCCGCCACAAATGCCAGCCCGATGCCGGTATTCCCGCTTGTGGGCTCAACGATGACCGTCTCCTTATCCAGCTTCCCGCCCGCTTCGGCAGCCTCTATCATGGAAAGCGCGATACGGTCCTTGACCGAGCTGAGCGGGTTGAAATATTCCAATTTAGCTATGAGCCTCGCGCTGACGCCTTTTTCGGCGGCGTAATCGGTCAGCTGCAAAAGCGGTGTTTTCCCGATCAGTTCGGTCAGCTTTTTCGCATATTTTGACATACTGTTCTTCCTTTCCGTTTGCTATACCTTATAGCTGCTGACGGTTCGGGATATCGTCTGCAGATTGAAAAGCGGCGTGGACGGCGGTATGTCGCAGCCCGGCATAACGATATATCCGCTTTTTGTGCCCACGGTTTCGATACTCCTGAGCGTTTCGGCGACAATCTCCTCAGGCGTGCCGCTTTGCACCACGCTGACGGGATTGAGGTTGCCAGCGAAGGCAATCTTGCCTTTAAAGGCTTCCTTTGCCCGCGCCAGATCCACTTTATAGTCGAGGGACATGATTTGTATGCCGCTGTCGGCGATCAGATCAAGACGGTCGGTAACGTCTCCGCAGATATGCAGGCCCAGGATAAGCCCTTTGCCCGAAAGACGCTGAAAAGCGTCCTTTATATACGGCAGGGCGGTGCTCTCGAAGTGCTTGCGGGAGATCATATCCCCCGAGGCGGAGGGTTCAGCCATAAAAATAACCTTAGCGCCGCTTTCGATAAACCCCTGTATGAATTTCAGGTAGACCTCCTCAGCAAACTCCAGCAGCTTTTCAGTCGCTTCCCGGTCTTTATAGACGCTGCGCATAAGGGCTTCGGCGCCAAATAAAAGTCCTGCCAGCGTAAACGGCCCCCACATGCTGCTGCCAACGAGGCGCTGCCCTTCCTCTCTGGCGACGAGATACCGCGTAATATCATACAGCTTTACAACGTCCTTATCCTGCGCGACGAGGCCGGTATCGACCCGCGATATATCCTGGACCGATTTCAGCAATACCTCGGAAACGTCCGGCGTTCCTTTTTTGCGCCACTTGATTTTACCCCCCAGGGCCCTTATGACGATGTTGAAATAGCCCGAACCGACCCATGACATGGCGGAGTCGGCGGCTGTGTAGCCTTCATAAAGCCAATCGGCTACGGTTTCGGCCGGCTCGGCCAGCGCGTTTTCCAGGGTGCAGCCCTTGGAGTTTATCGCCCACGAACCGGAGGATAAAAGCGCAAAGGGGACTCTGTCGACGGGTTCCAGCCGCGCAACGCGCTCAATAAGCTCAGCGTGGTTCATGTCGCAACCTCCCCTTCCACTAACTGCTTCACGAGTCGTACCGCCGCCGCCGCGTTGGAGGAATAGCCATCCGCCCCGATCAAATCCGCAAAGGCTTTCGAAACAGGCCCTCCTCCGATGATGACCTTGAACCTGTCGCGAATATTGCGCTGCCTGAGTATATCGATTACCTCGCCCATACCGCCCATGGTCGTCGTCATCAGGGTTGACATGGCGATGACGTCGGCGTTATGTATAACGGCTTTCTCCACAAAGTCCTGCGGCGGTATGTCGCGTCCCAGGTCGATCACCTGAAAACCGGCGGTTCCCAGCATGATCTTAACAAGATTTTTGCCGATATCGTGGGTGTCGCCTTCCACTACGCCGATCACCGCCGTTATTTTCCTGCTCTCTCCGGCGGTTTTAATATGAGGAGTCAAAATATCCAGTCCCGCATACATCGCGTCGGCACATATGATAAGCTCGGGAACAAAATACTCATGCTCCTCGAAGAGCTGACCGGCGCGTTCCATTCCATCGGCAAGTCCCCTGTCGATTGCCTGATATGCGTCGACGCCTTCGCGCACGACGGTTTCCGCCGTTTCGACGACCGCGTCCTCATCCATGTCTAAAACGCCGTCGGAGAGTTTCTTAAAAAGTTCGTTTTCATTGCTCATAACTGCTCACCTCAATGTTATTACAGCTTATTGTCCTTCAGGAATTCTTTTGCAACAACCTGATACTCCGTTTTGTTAAGCTGAATCCTTTTGTTCAGCCCGATTACCGCCTTATCGTTGAGCGATACCGATATTTTGTTAAAGATTTCACGTATTTCGGGATTTTGTTCGATATACTCCTTTTTTGTGATCGGCACTAATATCTGCGGCACGAAGGCGTGGAAGTCGTCGCGCAGAGCTTTGTACGCCGTGCCGGACAACTGCCCGTCGTTTGCGTGTACAGCCGCGAGATCCGCTTTTTTATCCTTCAGCAGATCGTACAGCTGCGATTCGTCCGCCGCGATGATTTCTTTGAACGCAAAATCGCCGTACCGTTCCGAAAGCAGCTTAAACCCCTCTTCGTCCTGCTGAAACTCTTCCGTAACGGCGATCCGCAGCTCACCGGCCTTCAGGCACACGTCGCTGAAGGTTTTCAGTCCCTTCGTATCGGCGGTTTCCTGCAAAGCCGCAAGGGTCAGCGTGTTATTTGCCGGTATCGGCTCGAGCAGCGCGATCCCTTCCGGTTGGAAAGCGGCCTCCAGTGCGTCGTAGATGGAATAGGGATCTGTTACGATATCTTTTTCCAGCATTGTCAGCACCGAGCCCGTATAATCCACATAAATATCGATATGGCCGTCCTTTAAAGCGTGATGCAGCGTATGTTCATCGCCTCCCTGCGCAGCCATATCATATCTGCGCTCAACCCTGTATCCGGCCTTCTCCAGATTGATAGCGTAAATCTCGGCGATCGTCTCAGCGGAGGAGGTATCCGCTGCTCCAAGTATGATCACCTGCTTGGCGGCGCACCCCGGGATGAGGGCAAACACCAGAACCGCGGCCAGGAGAATGGAAAACGGACGTAAATGTTTCAACATATTTCACCCTTTCTGATCATGAATTTTTATAACTCATCCATAGAATCTGTGTGTTTAAACGAGGCGGGGGATGTTGCCGCCTCGTTATATATTTGAGCTGTTGACATACTCGTGTACATCATATGGCATCAGCTTCTTTTGAACCAGCTCCATGGCGACGTCGATGACGACGCCTAAAATCGCGATAACCAGAGCAATCGAGAACACATTCCTAATCTGGTAATTCACCTGATCGTTCAGGATAAGCCACCCCAATCCTGAGCGGCCGCCCATCATCTCCGCCGCGATCAGCATAAAAACAGAATACCCCGCACCGATACGAACGCCGGAAAATATCTTGGGAGAAGCCGCCGGTAAAATGATTTTACGAAACAGTTCGTACCTGCCGCTTCCAAACCCGCGTCCAGCCTTGAGCAGCAGCCGGTCGACAGCCGCCACGCCTGCCGCCGTGTTGAACACGATGGGCCAGACACAGGCCCAGAACACAATCGTAATCTTCGCGGGCTCACCTATCCCCATGAACAACACCAACAGGTGCAGCAATATAAAAGGGTTGATTTGCGCCAGCACATCCGCAAGGGGTTCAAGGACCAGTTTCATCCGACGGCCTCCGGCGGCCATGAAAAAGCCGGCGGGCAGGCCGACGGCCACGGCAGTCGCAAACCCTACCGCTGCACGGCTGAGGCTGAACAGGAGATGATAGGTTATCGCATCGTCCGCGAACATCTTAAACGTATTGGCTAGCACGGCGCTGAAGGGCGGCAGGAAGACCGGATTCACCAGACTCAGCCTGCTGGCCAGCTCCCAAAGAGCCAGAAAAATTATAAGGATACCGATTCTCCATATGAAATCAGACTTTTTTGCGTCCACGGGGAAACCTCCTATTCCATCTGGATTTGCCCGGCAGGTATGATGTGCTCATGGATCACATGGTTGAACTGCGCCTGCTTCTGCCTTGATACTTCGACCTGCCATGTGCCGACCGCCAGCAGCAGTACCAAAAAAGCAAGGGCTGCCGTCATCTGCCATTTTTTTAAAGCGTATTGTTTTTGCTGCGTTTCGTCCCCGCGGGACAGGCTCAGCTCCTCGCGCCAGAAAAAAGCGTGCGCCTGCAGGAATCTGAGTATACGGCTCAACGCATATCCAAGGGCGACCGCCGCAAGGCTTGCCGCGTATATTCTTCCGATCTGCATATTCATCGCCGAATTATGCAAAAGCCAGCCGATTCCCGACGTGGCTCCCACCATCTCGGCTGCGATCAACATGAAAAAAGACATCTCCACCCCGATCCGCAGTCCTGAAAAAATGGACGGCGAAGCTTCAGGAAGCAAAACCTTCGTCAGCATCCGGAGTTTCGGGGTACTCATGGCTTTCGCCGTTTTCACGACGACGGGATCAGCGTTGCGCACGCCCTCGATGGTGTTGAACAGCAGCGGCCAAAGGCAGGTCCATGCCACAACCGCTATTTTCACGACCTCGCCGATCCCGAAAAATAAAATGAAGATCGGCATGAGGGAAAAGGGATTCACCTGGGACAGCAGCCTGAACAAAGGCCCGGTGCGGATTTCGGCGGACCTCCCACCCGCGCCGATGACAAAGCCCAGAGGCACAGCCACTGCAGCCGCCACGATAAGGCCTGCAAGCACGCGCCATAAGCTGACCATTACGCTTGTGAATATGACGCCGTCAAGGAGCATTTCCCAGACCTTTGCAAGGGTCGCGGTGAAGGTCGGCAAAAACTGCGGATCAAGCACGCCAAAACGCGGCAGCGCTTCCCACAGCAGGATGAACGCGAGCAATCCGGAAGATTTCAGCACAAACTCCTCGATTTTTCCTATAGGTTTTTCAGACGCCCTGGCCATCTTCCTTACTCCCTTATCATAATTGGACTGAATCATAATTGGGCCGAATCCAGGTTTGCGCGCGCGGCCTCGTATATTCCGGCGTCCTCATGTTTTTCGCCCTTTCCGTCCGATGCCGTGAGGTCTTCATCCGACGTCTGTTTTTCTCCGTCGTGCAGCAGTTTCCATACTTCCCCCGTGAGCCAGCGGAAGTCCATGGAGGTTCTCGTATTGCCGGTTCTGCGCGGCCGTGGGAGGTTGACGTCGATAATCGCTTTGATCCTGCCCGGATTTGTCGACATAACCGCCACACGGTCGGCCAGAAAAACGGCTTCCTCGATGCTGTGCGTTACAAAGACAATCGTCTTGTCTGTCTTTTCCCATATCTTAAGCAGCTCATCCTGAAGCACCTCGCGGGTTTGCGCATCTACCGCCGCAAAGGGTTCATCCATCAGAAGCACCTCAGGGTCATACGCCAGAGCGCGCGCGATCGCGACTCTTTGTTTCATGCCTCCGGAAAGCTCGTATGGATATCTGTCCTCAAACCCGTTGAGCTCGACTAAATCAATAAACTTGTCGCTGATTATCTTTCGGTCTTTTTTATTGACATGCTTGATCTCCAGCCCGTATTCGATGTTTTGCCGCGCGGTACGCCACGGGAACAGGGCGTATCCCTGCAAAACGATACCTCTGTCCAGCGCGGGGCCGGTTACCTGATGTCCGTCTATATAGATCTCGCCTTGCGTCGGCGCTGAAACACCCGCCAGAATGTCCAGAAAGGTTGATTTCCCGCATCCGCTTGGGCCCACGATCGTGACAAATTCCCCTTTTTTAATCTTGAGATTCAGATTTTCAACCGCCGTAAACTCCTGCCTGTTCTCGCCCACGCGCTTTATTAAGAATTTGCGCCCGATATTTCTCGCAACTATTTTATAGTTTGTAATATCCTCATCCGTTATCACCGTTTGCCTTTCGATATTTGCCATGTATAAACCTCCTGGGGATTTATGCAATACGCCGGGCGGTTGCGCTGCCGAGGAGAAAGCGGCGCAACGCCCGATTTGCGCATATGCCTGTATTAGTGATTATTCATTGCCGTACTGATCGAATTCATGAGTAATGATGTCGCTTACTTTAATTTTGGTGTCCGCCGGGAGCGCGCCGCCCTCGATAGCGCCGTCGATCCAAACCTGGATCTGGTCGTCGTAAATCACGGCGTTTCTGGCGTAGTAATGGTTAGCCTGAACCGGCACTCCGATGGCTTCCTCCGTCCATTTTGCCGTCTGCTCGGGGTTGTCGTTCGCCCAGCGCTCGGCTTTCTTGATGGCCGCCACAAAGTGCTTTATGGCCTCGGAGTTTTCCGCTATATACTCGTCAGAGAAGTAATAAAGGTATGTCCCCGCGTTCTCGCCGGCGACTTCGCGGCTCGTAGTAAGGATATTATGGATTCCGGTATCCTCAGTCGCCTTATAGAAGGTGGGATGGGGCGTGATAATATCCACCAGTCCGTTCTTCAGCGCAAGTACGCCTTCGATGTCCGGCATGGTGATATACTCGATGTTTTCCTTGTTGATGTCATACTCTGTCAGTATTTTGTCGGTCAGGAAGTCAATGCAGGCGTTCCGGAGAAGCAGCTGGATCTTGACCTTCTTTCCACTGTCTGTGGCGGCCTTGACGTCTTCCCATGTCTGATAAGGACCGTTCTTGTCCGTCACCCACCACATGTGCTGCAGATGGATATCATCAATATCTTCCGGCGGTTCAATGATGGAGCGGGCTACGCCGCGCACGGGCGCGCCGCCCTCACGGGCGATCGCCAGAGTGTTCGGATGCGCCGTCCCTACGTTGTTGTCGCCGTTGAGTATCGACGCGATCCTCTGCGGAGGCTGAGTTTCTCCGGTATAGATGATCTTGACGCCTTCCTCTTCAAAAAAGCCCTTCTTCTCCGCTACAATAAACGGCGCGTCAGTACAATCGGACCGGGACCATGTTTTGATCTCATAAATTTGTTTCGCCTCCCCGCCGGTGCTCTCAGCATCTGCGCTGCCGCTATCGCCGCCCGTGCTTTGAGCAGGGGCGCCGCCGCCGCAGGCGGTCAGCGCTCCCGCTATGAGCACCGGAACCAGTGACAAAGTCAAAAACCTTCGTACTTTCATTTACCTATCC
>DATMXY010000407.1:0-3532 GCA_035561275.1 Anaerovoracaceae bacterium
GTTCCAGCGCGATATAGCACGGCAGGCATTAAGGCCTGCCTCGCTATAAAGCTAAAAATATATTACATGTAAGGAGTGGTTGTATTATGACATTGATGAACGGAGCTCAATACATCGAGAGCTTGAGAAAACTTGACACAAAAGTCTATTTATTTGGAGAAGAGGTAAAGAATTGGGTAGACCATCCGATGATCCGGCCTTCCATCGAGTGCCTGGCGATGACTTATGAACTGGCACACGATCCTCAATATGCGGATTTGATGACAGCAAAATCAAATCTTACAGGGAAAACGGTAAACAGATTCGCCCATCTGCACCAGAGCACGGGAGACCTGGTCAAGAAGGTGAAGATGCAGCGCCTGCTTGGACAGAAGACTGCTTCCTGCTTCCAGAGGTGCGTAGGAATGGACGCATTCAACGCAGTATACTCGACTACTTACGAAGTTGACAAAAAATACGGCACCCAGTATCATGAGAGATTTAAGAAGTATGTGGAATATGTACAGGAAAACGATCTGACGGTTGACGGAGCCATGACCGACCCGAAGGGTGACAGAGGACTTGCCCCGAGCCAGCAGAGAGATCCCGACCTGTTCCTTCGTATCGTTGAGAGAAGACCGGACGGAATCGTCGTACGCGGCGCGAAATGCCATCAGACCGGTTCCATCAACTCCCATGAACACCTGATCATGCCCACCATTGCCATGACCGAGGAAGACAAGGATTATGCGGTATCATTCGCGATCCAGTCCGACGTTCCGGGACTCTTCATGATTTACGGCAGACAGTCCTGCGACACAAGAAAACTGGAAGAAAACGCTGATGTGGACCTTGGAAACAAAAAATTCGGCGGCCAGGAAGCGTTGGTCGTATTTGACGACGTATTTATTCCCAACGACAGGGTCTTCCTTTGCGGGGAAACCGATTTTGCGGGAACGCTCGTTGAACGGTTCGCAGGCTACCACAGACAGTCCTACGGCGGATGCAAAGTCGGCGTCGGCGACGTCATCATCGGAGCCGCAGCCCTTGCCGCGGACTACAACGGAGCTCAGAAGGCTTCCCATATCAAGGATAAGCTTATTGAAATGACACACCTGAATGAGACGCTGTTCTGCTGCGGTATCGCATGTTCCGCGGAAGGATATCCGACAGAAGCCGGAAACTACCAGATCGACCTGCTGCTGGCCAATGTTTGCAAGCAGAACGTTACAAGATTCCCGTACGAGATCGTAAGACTTGCCGAAGATATCGCCGGCGGCCTGATGGTTACCATGCCTTCGGAAACAGATTTCAAATCCGACCTGAAGGTTGGCCAGAGCGGAAAGACCATCGGAGAATGGTGCAATAAGCTTTATGCGGCAGCTCCCGGAGTTTCCACCGAAAACAGGATGAGGGTCCTGAGATTCCTTGAAAATATCTGCTTAGGCTCTTCCGCCGTCGGTTACAGGACGGAATCCATGCATGGCGCGGGATCTCCGCAGGCTCAGAGGATCATGATCGCCCGTCAGGGTAACATCAATCAGAAGAAAGAACTTGCAAAGAACCTTGCAGGTATCAAGGAATAACGAATCATCTTTGCTTAAAAACGACTCACATGAACCGCCGGTGACATTCCGGCGGTTCAGTATATTAAGACTGGTTCGGAAAAAAATTTCATTTAAATGCTTTTCATAGGAATTATTTTTCACAATAATATTAAAAGGAGTGCGACCGATGCTTGTTGGCGTTAAATTCTGCGGAGGCTGCAATCCCAGATACGAACGCGGTAAAGCCCTGAATACCATCAAAGAGCGGATGCAGGGTGAAGCTGATTTTATCATTGCAGAAGAGGGCGGCGAATACGATTACCTGCTGGTGATCGGAGGCTGCACGAACTGCTGCGCCTCAACCGGCCAATATAAGGCGCGTAAGGATACGATACGCATGTGGGATGAAAGCCACATCGAAAATACCATTCAAGTTTTGTTGAACGACGGCATCAGTCCTTAACGCCTACGTTTTCGGGTTACGGCAAGTGAATTGCCAAAAACCCGAAAATGTTCGTTCAACCGATTTGAGTGCCGTGCGGGCATTCGCCTGCGCGAATCGCACATGGCAATTCAAATCAAACAAGTTGATTTGAAAAAGGAGGAATTAAATTTGAGCTGGAAAGAGTTTTATCAAAGCAGATTATGCTCGGCGGAAGAAGCGGTGAAAAGCGTCAAATCCGGAGACAGAGTTGTTTTTGCCCATTGCGTCGACGAACCGGAAGTTTTGGTCGATGCGCTGGTTGCGAACGCAGCCGCTTACAAAGACGTTGAAATCTGCCACATGGTTTCCCTCGGAAAGGGAGAGTACACCAAGCCCGAATATAAAGAACATTTCAGATGGAACGGCTGGTTTGCCGGCGCTTCCACAAGAAAATGCGTCGAGCAGGGACACGGGGATTTTACGCCGGTATTCTTCCATGAGGTACCGGGCTATATCAGAAAAGGCTTATTCGACATTGACGTAACGATGATCATGGTATCCCCGCCGGATGAACACGGATTCTGCTGTACCGGCGTATCCTCCGACTATACCATGCAGGCCGTCGAATCGGCGAAGATCGTGCTGGCGGAAGTCAACGACCAGATGCCGGTGGTATTCGGCGATACCTTTATCCATGTCAGCAAGATCGATAAATTCGTTGAGACTTCACATCCTCTGCCGGAGCTTGGCCTTCCCAGGATCGAGGACGTGGAGCTGGCCATCGGAAGGAACTGCGCCGAACTCATCGAAGACGGATCCACGCTGCAGCTCGGAATCGGAGCGATTCCCGACGCGGTGCTCCAGTCCCTGAAAAACAAGAAGGATCTCGGCATCCATTCCGAAATGATTTCCGACGGTGTCGTGGACCTTTACGAAGCCGGCGTGATCAATAATTCTCAAAAAGCCATCAACAAGGGTAAAATGACCATTACATTCCTGATGGGCACAAAGCGGCTCTACGATTTCGTCAACTATAATCCCGCTGTTGAGCTGCGCACTGTCGACTACGTGAACCATCCGGTCATCGTTGCGCAGAATTCAAAGCTGGTGTGCATCAACTCCTGCCTGCAGGTGGATTTTATGGGCCAGGTGGTTTCCGACAGCATCGGGATCAGGCAGTTTTCCGGAGTTGGCGGACAGGTTGACTTCGTGAGGGGAGCTTCCATGTCCCTGGACGGGAAGGGTAAGGCGGTCATCGCCATGCCGTCGGTGGCAAATAAAAAGGACGGAACCATGGTCTCCAAGATCGCGCCTTATATCGACCTCGGCGCGGCAGTCACAACTTCAAGGAACGACGTGGACTACATCGTTACCGAATACGGGATCGCGGAATTGAAAGGCAAGTCTTTGAAGCAGAGAGCAAGAAACCTGATCGATATCGCTCACCCGAAATTCAGGGACGAACTGAAGCTTGAATTTGAAAAGAGGTTCAACGCCAAATATTAAATAAAAGAACAAATTAATATAATATAGGCCGCATGGCCTTTAGATGAGGAGGATTTGAAAATGCAAGCATTGAGAG
>DATMXY010000408.1:0-5298 GCA_035561275.1 Anaerovoracaceae bacterium
TTTTATAGCCTTATGCCGTTTCAGGGCTATACGTTTTTACTTTGTTAACTCTTCAGAGACATAGGCGATGGCTCTGGCCGCCGCTTCCTCTCCGCCGATTTCCGAAAAGCCCGTTTCTTTTCTGAGCTTATATTCGACGACGCCTTCCGCAGCCTTTTTTCCCACAGTGATCCTGACCGGGATTCCCAGAAGGTCCGCATCCTTGAACTTCACGCCCGCCCGTTCCTTCCTGTCGTCGATGAGGGCTTCCACGCCGGCTTTGAGCAATTTTTGGTAAATGGCTTCCGCCAGAGCTTCCTGCGTCTCTTCCCCGCTGTTGACAATGGTCACGACGGCATGGTAAGGCGCCACGGACACAGGCCAGATGATCCCGTTGTCGTCGTGGTGCTGTTCCACGATGGCCGCCAGCGTCCTCGTCACGCCGATGCCGTAACAGCCCATGATGATGAGGTGGTCTTCCATATTATCGTCTTTATAGTATGCCCCCATGGACTTGCTGTATTTCGTTCCAAGTTTAAAAACCTGTCCTACCTCAATACCTCTTGCTAATTTAACGGGTGCTCCGCATACAGAACATCTGTCTCCAGCCTTGATCAGCTTCAGGTCGGTTACGATATCTCCTTTATAGTCTCTTCCATAGTTGACATTCTTAATGTGATGGTCAACCTCACAGGCTCCCGCCACCATGTTCTTCTGGCCGACCAGTTCGCTGTCCACGACGATTTTGCAGTCATGGAGCCCCATAGGCCCGGTGAATCCGCCCACGCAGCCCGTGGAGGCGCCCATGGCGTTTTCATCGGCGAATTCGATGGCGTGCTCCGGAATATCCAGCGCGTTGATGAGCTTTATCATATTGAGCTCTCTGTCGCCCCGGATAAAGGCGGCAATATACTCGAATACGCCTTCTTCATTACCGTAAACCTTGAAGAGAAGCGCTTTTATCGTCTTTGAACGGTCCACTTTCAAAAAAGCGGACAACTCTTCGATGGACTTTGTCCCCGGCGTCAGGACCTTTTCCATGGGCAATTCCGCCTCCTGGGAAGGCGCGTCGTCGGTGAAGGCGGCCCGTTCTGTGGTAGACGCCATGTCGCAGTGTTCGCAGTATGCGATTTCGCTCTCCCCCACGTCGGAAAGAGCGGTAAATTCGTGGGAAACGCTGCCCCCGATGGCGCCCGAATCCGCTTCCACGGCGCGGAACACAAGGCCGCAGCGCGCGAATACCCTTTCATAAGCGTCGTACATATCCCGATAGCTCTTATCCAGGCCTTCCCAGTCCCTGTCGAAGGAATAGGCGTCTTTCATAACGAATTCCCGGCTCCGCATGAGGCCGAACCTGGGCCTTTTTTCGTCCCTGTACTTGGTCTGGATCTGGTAAAGGTTAAGCGGGAGCTGCCGATAAGAGCTCACTTCGCTTCTGACGATATCGGTGAAGATTTCTTCATGGGTCGGACCCAGGCAGAAGTCCCGTTCATTTCTGTCTTTTAAGCGCCACATTTCCGGCCCGTAGGCGTACCATCTGCCGGACTCCTGCCAAAGCTCCGCCGGCTGCAGCGCCGACATGTGGATCTCCTGCGCGCCCTTGGCGTCCATCTCCTGGCGGACGATCTCCTCGATCTTGCGGATGGACCGGAAGCCCATGGGCATAAAGCCGTAGACTCCGGATACCAGCTTCCGGATCATTCCCGCCCTCAGCAGCCAGATGTGGCTGGGAATCTCCGCCTCGGTGGGGACCTCCCTCAGCGTCCTGAAATATAATTGCGAAAGTCTCATAGGTTGTGATTCTCCTTCTTATAGGTTGCTTATTCTCAGGCGTTTTTATGCCGTCATTAACTCCGTCGTTTGATCAATACCGAAGCCTGGGCTGCGATGCCCTCCTCGCGGCCGGCGAAGCCAAGCTTTTCGGTGGTGGTTCCTTTGATATTGATCCTGTGCTTTTCGATCCCCAGCGCTTCCGAGATGTAGAGGATCATTTCCCTGATGTGAGGCGCTATTTTCGGCCTCTGGGCAATGACAGTGGCGTCGATGTTCACGATGCCCCAGCCCTTGCCGCGCAGCATTGATCCTGTCGTTTCCAGCAGCTTGAGGCTGCTGATGCCGCGGTACTTTTCGTCGGTATCGGGAAAATGTCTGCCGATATCTCCGAGGGACGCGGCTCCCAGCATGGCGTCCATGATGGCATGCACCAGAACGTCCGCGTCGGAATGGCCCAGGAGCCCCTTCTCAAAGGGAATGTTCACTCCGCCCAGGATCAGCCTGCGACCGCGTACCAGCTTATGTACGTCGTATCCTGTGCCGACGCGCATCTCTGTTTCTCCTGCAAAAGCGGCTCCTCCAGCCTCAGCCTCAACATCCGTATCCGTCTGCGTACCGTTCGGAGAGCCGGTATCGAGGGGGCCCAATTCAAATGTACCGTTCAGGCTGCCGTCTTCCGACTGGCCGCCCAGGATCGCTTCTCCAAACACGATGTCCTCCATGGTGGTGATTTTGATATTGTTATAATCGCCTTTTGCGATAAAAACTTTTTCACCGGCCCGTTCGACGAGGTAAGCGTCGTCTGTGCCGTAATAGTTCTTTCGATATGCTTCGTCGTAAGCGCGTATCAGCAACTCCCTGCTGAAGCCCTGGGGAGTCTGGACGGAATACAGGAGCCTGCGGTCCAGGGTTTTCGTAAACTGGTTTTCTTCCGCCACCTTGACGGTGTCCTTGACCGGAACGGCGGCTACGGCTGCGCCATGGGTCTTTGCCGTCTCTATGGTCCGGCGGATCACCTCGGCCGAAACGAAAGGCCGTACGCCGTCGTGGACCAGCACCAGATCGATGTCTTCGGGAAGGCGCCGGACCGCGTTGTATATGGAATCCTGTCGCTCCTGTCCGCCCGGCAGGATCTCGCTGACCTTGGCCATGAGCCCGAGGCTTGAAAGCTCCGCCCTGCAGAGCCCGTGATAGTCCTCGTTGGTGACGATCATGATCCGGTGGATCTCTTTCAGATCGGCAAAGGCTTTCACAGACCTGGCGAGGATCGACATCCCTCCAAGCCTTCCGTACTGTTTCGGAATACCGCCGCCCATTCTCTTTCCAGAGCCGGCGGCGGCAATTATGACAGCAGTTTTGATTTCTTTTGTCATCCTGTTCGTTTCCTGTCTCAGTTTTATTTCGAGTTTTTCGGTCTTGCGAAGATCATCCGGCCGGCCGCGGTCTGCAGCACGCTGGTAACCGTTACGTTAATGGTTTGTCCGATATACCGCCTGCCCTCCTCGACCACGATCATGGTGCCGTCGTCCAGATAGGCCACCGCCTGGTTGGTTTCCTTTCCTTCCTTGACCAGAAAGAGCGTCATGTCCTCGCCGGGCAGCACGACAGGCTTCAGGGTGTTAGCCAGCTCATTGATGTTGAGCACTTCGACGCCTTTAATCGTGGCGACCTTGTTGAGGTTGAAGTCGTTGGTCACTACTTTGCCGTTCATGATCTGGGCAAGCTTCAGGAGCTTGACGTCCACCTCCGGGATCTCGTCCAGGGATTTTTCCGCAACGGTGTTATAGATCTCGATGCCGTACTCGCTCTGGATCCGGTTGAGAATATCCAGGCCCCTGCGGCCCCGGTTCCGTTTCAGTCCGTCGGAAGAATCGGCGATGTGCCGGAGCTCCACCAGCACAAACTCGGGAATCACAATGTTCCCTTCAATAAATCCCGTCTTCATGATGTCGGCGATCCTGCCGTCAATAATGACGCTGGTATCCAGGATCTTCGGCGTCGCGTCGTTGATCTTGTTCTTCTTATCCTTGGGGTTCGCGCTTTTTCTGGAGGAAACCCATGCCGGAATGATGTCCTTTCCCTTCCTGGTGGCGACCGTGATCCCCAGATATCCAAGAAAGATATAAGTGAAGATGGAAAGCACCGTTCCGATATAGAAGACGTCGATGCCGCTGTAGATCTGGCTGATCAGAAATGCAATGACCAGACCTATGATCAATCCAAATGTACCGGTGACGAGATCGTTTGCCGGTACCTTCTGTAAATCTGTTTCAATGTTTTTTGCGAGCTTTTGTCCGTGCCGTCCAAGCATCGGGGTCAATAAATAGAAAATAAGTCCAAAAATCAACGCGCAGCTGATGCCTGCGATAAATTGCTGGGTTTCCGTTACAAGGATCTTATCTGCCAAACTTGTGTCCTTGATCAGAACCCTGAATAATAAAAATATCCCATATCCGAACAGTACACCGACCAAGCTCAATACGAATCGTAAAATCTTTTTTATCATTTATCCCTTCATACCCTCCTTTGACAAAGTATAACACGCCTGGAGCAGTGAAATTTAAGCGCTAACTGCGTTCTCGTCCTAGCGTTACATCCAGTAGCGCGTCGTCCTGCGGCCTTATTATCCCTTAATAGCTCGCCCAATTTGCGAAGCAAATTGATGGCGAACTTATGCACGGAAATCACAAATCTCTGATTTGTAGATTTCCACTGCCAAATTTCATCTGTCCAGGTCATAAATTTTCAATAGAGTTTGCAAACAGCAAATTAGTCCAATGGCAAGGCAACGGCTTCGCCTCCAGCTTACGTTGCAAGCTGCTGTCCGTTTTGCCTAGCCAAGCAAGCTTGGGGCAAAAAGGCAGTGGGCAAATTTGCCTTTGCAAACCGTGTTGTACCTTGTCAAAGGAGGGTAATCCCCCTTCTGTTAAATTTTTTGTATAATTCCGCCGTCAATCCGCATCCCTATCAGGCGGGAGACATTCCGAAGACTGTTTCACACAGTAGAATTGATAATATTTTCAGCAGAAACGTGATCGACATCTATTACGAGAATGATCTCGCTGATCAGGATCTGCTTTGCGTTGGACAGCATTTTTTTCTCTCCTGTCGAGAGTTTTTTCTCCTTGTCCGTGCGCATCAGGTTTCTGACAACCTCCGCCACATTATAAATATCCCCTGTTTTAAGTTTCTCCATGTTTTCACGGTACCGCCTGTTCCAGTTGCTTGACATTTCGGTGGACTCCGCGCTTAAAACCGCAAGTACTCCGTTGATTTCCTCCACGGAAACAATAGCCCTGACGCCGATTTCCCCGGAACTTTCGATGGGGATCATAATCTTCATGTCACCGCAAGGAACTTTTAAAATATAATATTTCCTGATTTCGCCGAGGATCTCTTTTTCTTCGATTTCCTCGATGACTCCAGCCCCGTGCATAGGATACACGATCCTGTCGCCTATGACAAACATGGCTTTGTCCTCCTGGTCTCATCTATAAGTATAAGCCAAACCAAAAGCCACTGTCAAGAAGGTACTGATAATGAAAC
>DATMXY010000409.1:0-2710 GCA_035561275.1 Anaerovoracaceae bacterium
GTAAGAATGGAGGAAAATTCAAATGGCTAAAGCTTATGTAAAAAATTATTACGATCTCACTCCGGCGGCCCCGGCAAGACATCTCAACGCTCATGCCTTTGCCTTTGGCGTACCGGCAACAACGGGTTCCGACGCTTACAATTTCTTTTCCATCTGTGAGATCAGATTTGGAGGAGCGGCGATCCTTGACAATCATAAGGACGCGGACCACTGTTATTTCATCCTGTCCGGCAAGGGTTATTCCATCATTAATGGAAAACGCTATGAATACAAGGTTGGCGACGTGATGTGGATCCCAGGAAACTCGGATCATGAAATGTATCCCATCGGCGTTCAGACGCTGAAATTCCTGGTGACGCTGACTCCGAAAGAATTCAGCCAGACCGAACCATTCATCAGGAATATCAACGAGGTGGCTCCGGTTGCCGTACCCGACGCCCAAAACGCCGCCGCTTTCCCGATTTCCAATCCCAAGAACGGCGGAAATAATACCATCGAGTTCCAGGTCGTGGAGATCTTTCCTGACGGCGTCGTAAGCGGACAGGTTGGAGAATCCGATCAGTTGACTTATGTGATTTCCGGCAAGGGTTATGTGATCGCCGACGGAGAAAAGCTTCCACTTGTAGCGGAAGACGGCTTCTATATTCCGAAGGGTGCGGAATACGAGATCCATCCGGACGGCGGTCAGGTGCTGCGTCTTGCGCAGAGCTTCGGACCGGCTCGCAAGTCGTCGAGATGACATCTCGTAACAGGGAAAAACGGCTTGATAATTTTGCTGCTCAACGATGAGATTCAGCTTTTCTATGGCGCATTAAACAAAGATTTCAAACTTAAAAGATTGTTTTATGCGCCATAGTTTTGACCAGAATTATTTTGCTTTATAGAATCTAAGTTACAGAGTTGGAAAAGGAGATCTTTAAAATGAGAATAGGTGTATTAGTAGCAGTGCTGCTATATGAAATCATCGCAATATTCGGTGTAGGTCTTGTGATAGCCAAAAAAAGGAACAAAGAAGAAGAAGGCGGCTTCGCTCTGGGCGGAAGAAGCATGGGTGTCATCGTAGTGGCGTCGACCATAGCGCTTACAGTGCTTGGAGCAGCTCATATCCTGGGCGTATTTGAAATGACCTTTGGGATGGGAGCCGTAGCGTTCTGGTTCAGCCTGGCTCACGTCGTGCTGATCATCGTAGCCTGTTTCGGAACCGGGCTCTGGGTAAGAAGAATGGGTATCACGACAGTACCGGAAGCGCTGATGGGAATGTATGGCAAGAAAAACGCGCTTGCAATTTCCTGCGTTATGGCCGGTGTTATCTGGGGGATCCTGACCCTGGAAACCCAGGGCGTCGGTATCGTATTCGCCACGTTGACCGGTTTAACTATTGTACAAGGCGCCATCCTCGGCGGTGTCCTTGGAATTTTTTACGTAGTGCTCGCGGGTATGGAAGAAGTGGGTGTCGTAAACGTAATCAACGCAGTGGTCATGTACCTGGGATTGATTGTCGCTACGATTTTTGTGGCGATGAGACTCCCGGGCGGGAATTTCGATACCGTTCAGAATTACTTTGACGCGGAACCGTTTATGACAAGCATTTTCGGAACGCCGGAATTATTCATCACATTTGCCATCGCTCAGGTCATCGCCGTCGTATTCTGCCAAGGCATCAGCCAGATGCTGATGCAGGCGTATATGTCTGCCAAAGATGAAAAGACCATCAGAAAATCAGTGTGGATCGCGGCTCCTTTAAACGGATTGTTCGGCGTTTTCGCGGTAACGATCGGTTTGACGGCAAAAGCCCTTCCTCAGTATGCCGCATTGGGACCGAAGATGGCTGCGACTACCATGATCGTTGACATGCTTCCAGGATGGGTTGCCGCAATGCTTCTTGCTTCTCTGCTTGCCGCTATTCTTTCCACTTTTGCGATGACGTCTTTAACATCGGCAACCATTTTTGCGATAGATATCTATAAAGGTCTATTTAAGCATAATGCTTCAGAAAAGCAGGTTACAACAGTGATCAGAGTTATGGTAGTACTTTTGGGAGCCGTTGCGATCGCCGTAGCATCGTATCTGCCTCCGATCCTTGCGGCGATCAACTGGCTTTTCGCCTGGATCGTGCCGGTATTCTGGCTGTTCGTTACAGGCTTGTTCTGGAAGTGCAGCCACGGAGTGGCGACAGCGACTCTTGCAATCACCTGGGTCATCAACATGATCTGGACATTCACATCGCTGCCTGCCGCAATCGGAGGTCTGATCGGTTCACTCCCGAACGGTTATATCACATTGGCCACATCCCTGGTCGTAATCATTATCGGAAACCTTACCGTCAAAGGGGAGCCGGGGTACTTCAAAGTCCATGAATTCAAAGAAGTTAAAGCTGTATCAGAGTGAGGAGGTTGCGGACATGTTCATTAATTTATTCATTATGAGCGTTATCGTTATTTTTATTATGACAGCGGTAGGTCAGGTGATTTACTCGGCCGCGTCAAAGGCTTCAAAGAAATAAGATGCTTAATGCTCAGGATTATAATCTCTTAAAGCGAGGAGGTAATAATATGGATAGTTCTACATTGGGTTGGATGTTAGGCGTAATGGGTATCATGGCGGTTTATGCCGTATGTGCGTTGATCGGTATCGCGAGGGCAAAAAACTGAATTGATGGATTCGAGGAATATTGACTTTACGGAAGGGAGAATTGCGTCAGGCAATTCTC
>DATMXY010000410.1:0-3588 GCA_035561275.1 Anaerovoracaceae bacterium
ATATTTTTTTCTTAATTGGCTTTCTCTGCCTCGTTATATTTTTTTCTTAATTGGCTTTCTCCGGAATGCTCTTGCTTCCCCTGATCCGCTTAATATATTTTTCCAGTCGCCTGACGGGGCTTATTGCAACGGGCAGCAGCCTTTCCCTTAACTTCGATCCCGTATCGGGACGGGCGGCGGTCCGGATCCTTGCCTTTTCGATAAACAGCTCCTGTACGTTGATCTTGATCTGCTTGTCCGTCTTTTTCCTGTACGTGCCGTCACTCTGCATGATCCTGGCCTTTTCGGTATCGTAAAACATCGCGTCGAACATCTCATTGATCCGCTCTTTAACTTCTTCGGAATAGATCGGGCAGGCTACCTCCACGCGCCGTTGCATGTTCCGGGTCATTAGGTCGGCGGAGGAAATAAAGAGCTTCTGCTCCTTGCCGGAACCGAAGCGGAATATCCGGGAATGCTCAAGAAAGCGCCCGACAATGCTGGTGATCCGGATGTTTTCCGTCTCTCCCGGGATTCCCGGCAGAATGCAGCAGATCCCCCGGACCAGCAGGTCGATCTTCACGCCGGCGCAGGACGCGTCCCTTAATTTATTGATGACGTCGATATCCGTTATGGAATTCAACTTGAAGGCGATCCTGCCTTCTGCTCCCTTTTCCAACTCTTCTTCAATGAGCTCCAGGATCCGGTTCTTCATGCTGTTGGGCCCCACAAGGAGGTGGTGATATCTCCCTTCCAGGTTGGAAACCGTCATGTTTTTGAAAAAGTTGGCCGCATCTCTGCCGATATCCTGGTTGGAGGTGACCAGGGAAAAATCCGTATAGAGCTCCGTGGTCTTTTCATTATAGTTTCCGGTTCCCACCTGGGTTATATACATGTAATCTCCATAGGCCCGCCTCGTGATCAGGCAGACCTTGGAGTGGACCTTATACTCCCCGAACCCGTAAATGAGACGGCAGCCCGCCTCCTCCAGACGCTCGGACCAGTCGATATTGTTCTGTTCGTCAAACCGGGCCCTCAGCTCAATGAGCGCAACTACCTCCTTGCCGTTTTCGGCGGCATTGCAGAGGTATTCGATCAGCTTTGCCTTCTGCGCCAGGCGATAGATGGTGATCTTGATGGAAATTACGCTGCTGTCGACGGAAGCCTCCCGGATCAGTCTCAGGAAGGGTTCCATGCTCTCGTAGGGATGGGACAATAAGATATCTTTTTTGCCGGCTTGGGCGATGACGCTTTCATTGGGGAAAACCTCCGCGGAAGGCGCCGGCAGAAACGATTTATAGTAAAGGGGGCTCCTTGTCTTCTCATCAAGGTGCGGCGCGATATGGGCGTCAAAATTGACGGAAACTGGGGTCCTGCTGACGAATACCTGCTCCTGCCGAACCTTCAATTTATCACATAGCGTGCGCTTCAGCCATTCGCCGGCTTTCTGCTCCAGTTCCATCCTCACGACCTCAAGCCGGTTCCTTTTCTTCAGCAGCTTTTTCATGGTGCTCCTGAAGTCCCCGATCATGTCGATGTCCGCGTCCTCAAAGCTGATATCCGCATTGCGGGTAACATAAAAACCCGCTCTGTCCCTGATGGGATACATGTCGAAAACAAGATCGGAATAAGCCTGGATCACTTTTACGGAAGGGATGAACCGGATCTTATCGCCAGGCAGGAAAATCAGTTCCGGAACAGTATCGGGCACCGGGATCAGGCCCAGGTGGTCCTTGCTGCTGTTTTCCAGATGCAGGGCAATATAGGGCTTTTTATTGGGGATGAACGGGAAAGGATGGTGATTGTCAACGATCTGTGGAGACAGGATAGGCATGATATATCTCCTGAAATAGTCCTTCAGGTATTTTTGTTCTTCTCCGGTCAGCTCGTTCGCCTCAAGGTGGCGGATCCCCAGTTCCTTCATCTGCTTTCTGATCTCCGTATATGCCGCGTCCTTCTGCCGGTAGAGAGGTTTGACCGCTTCATAGATCTTCTTCAGCTGGTCCGCTACGGTGAATCCGGTCTTGTTGTCCACGACCTCTTCCTTCTGGCCAAGCAGGTCGAAAAGGCTCCCGACACGGATCATAAAAAACTCGTCCAGATTGCTTGTAAAGATTGAGACAAACCTGAGTCGTTCAAACAGCGGCACATCCGGGTCCACCGCTTCCTGCAGGACTCTTTCATTGAACCGGAGCCAGGACAGCTCCCTGTTCTGCATATAGGAATATGCGCCTTTTTTAACTTTTATCTCCATTTTCCCACCCGAGTACCGTTTTGATCAAATATCCTTCTCTGACGCCGTATTCGCTGACGATAATTTTATCACAGCAGTAAAACTTTGCAATAGTCCTTAATAATAACATTCCTGGTATGATGGTGTGGATGCGTTCGGGCACGACGCGGAGGATCCTGTCGACCCCATCCGTTTCATGATAGAACGATTTCATGAGACGTTTCATTTGGTCCGGGTCGATCCTGCGGTTGGACAGTGGGTTATCAAAATAGTCGTTGACGAGCTTGCAGGCCGCCCTCGATGTGCCCCCCACTCCGCAGAGGATCGCCGCGGGCGCTTCCGTAGGTTTGACCTCCTTCAGCCGCTCCCGCACATATCGTTTGATCATCCTGCATTCATCCTTGGTGGGGATCAGGCCGGATACGAAATTCGCGAACAGGCTGAGAGAGCCGATGGGGATGGAATATGCGCTGTAGATCTTCCTGTCCTTATAAAAAACAAGCTCCGTACTGCCTCCTCCAATGTCGACAAGGAGCCCGGAGTCCAGCTCGACATGGTAGGCGGACCCGACAAAGCTGCAGATCCCTTCCGCTTCGCCGGATATGACGTCTACGTCAAAACCGGTGTTTTCCTTTATCTCAGCCAGCACCTGCTGCCGGTTCCGGATGTTTCGGAACGACGCGGTGGCAAAGGGGTAAACGTGTTCTATATTGGTATTTTCTATGATTTTTTTAAATCCGGACAGCACGGATACGGCTTTTTTGATTCCCTGATCGGTCATGCATCCGTCTTCGTCCACATAACTGATCAGCGCCGACATTTTTTTCCGGTTGAACATCGGTTTGATTTCCCGGTCTTGAATATCATAGACGGACAATCTTATGGTATTGGATCCGATATCGATGACTGCATACATTCACTTAACTCCTTCAACGGGGCGTTGCTCCCCGTTATATCGAAAATTGCGGCGCTATGCCGTTTGTGTTGTTTTATCCCATTTTATCGGAATTATGTAAAATCTACATTAAATTCATGTTAATTCGCAGTAAAAGTACCAAAATCATGACCACCCGTAAATGGGTGGTTCGCTCAGGGCTATAAGCCCTTGCGGCCGGCCGGCGCCTCAAGGCGCTGGCTTTTACTATGTTCAAGCCATTTTGCCTTCGCCACCTTTGCTGCCCCTTAAAGGGGCGCCCGGATTACTTCTCTATCTCTTAAAGGGATCCTGAATTCCAGGACGCTTTTTGTACTGTCAGCTTCGGTGGGGCAGTGCTCTGCTGTGAAGTGTGCAAAATTTTAAATAGTGTGTGATTATCTTAGCTAGAAACCCGGTTTTTAAGCTAAAAATGTGCAAATTTTTGATTAATGTGTGGAAT
>DATMXY010000411.1:0-2339 GCA_035561275.1 Anaerovoracaceae bacterium
ATATAATATTTAAAGAGTTAAAACTGTCAAATGAGGTCCGAAAGGCCTTGAACGAAATGGGGTTCGAAGAGGCAACCCCAATTCAGTCAAAAGCGATCCCTCCGATTTTCGAAGGAAAGGATATCATCGGCCAGGCCCAGACAGGCACCGGAAAAACCTGTGCCTTCGGCATTCCCGCCATTGAAATGCTGGATCCCGGCGCAGCCGGAACGCAGGTCCTCATTCTCTGCCCTACCAGGGAACTGGCGATCCAGGTATCAGAAGAGTTGAAAAATGTATGTAAATTTAAAAAAGGCGTTAAGATCCTCCCGATCTACGGCGGCCAGTCGATCGACCGGCAAATCATGGCGTTAAAGGGAAAACCCCAGATCATCATCGGAACGCCCGGCAGAGTGATGGATCATATGAGAAGGCATACCCTGAAGCTGGGAAACCTCAAAATGATCGTTCTTGACGAAGCGGATGAAATGCTGAATATGGGCTTCCGAGAGGATATCGACACCATCCTGGAAGATATTCCGAAGGACAGGCAGACACTGCTGTTCTCCGCAACCATGCCGAAGGAGATCCTGGATCTGACCAGGCTTTATCAGAAGGATCCCATACTGATCAAAACCGTTCACAAAGAGCTGACCATTCCAAGCATTGAGCAGTATTACCTGGAAGTGCGGGAAAGCTCAAAAACAGAACTGCTTTGCCGCCTCATCGATGCAAAAAACATCAAGCTCGGACTGGTCTTCTGCAATACAAAAAAGCGTACGGACGAGCTGGCAGGCGCGCTGCAGACGCGCGGTTACTCCGCAGAAGCGCTTCACGGCGATATGAAGCAATCGGAGCGCGATCGGGTCATGACAAAATTCAGGAAAGGCCTCATAGAGATACTGGTTGCAACGGACGTCGCCGCGCGGGGAATCGATGTCAACAATATCGAAGCCGTGTTTAATTACGACATCCCAACCGACGAAGAGTATTATGTTCACCGGATCGGAAGAACCGGCCGCGCAGGGAAAGCAGGCGTATCCTACTCCTTCATCTTCGGCCGCGACATCTATAAGCTGAAGGATATCCAGCGCTATACCAACTCGGAAATTTTACCGATGAGGCCGCCCACCATTTCCGACGTGGAGGAAGTCAAGCTGGAAGGTGCTGTGAACGAGGTGCTTGCCTTGCTGGAATCCGCAGGCAGTTATACGAAATATTATCCGGTCATAGAAAAAATCCTGGCGGAATCCGCCGACGCTACCACACTTGACGTGGCGGCGGTCTTGTTCACCCTTGCTTTTAACGAGCTTGACGCAAGAAGCTACGAGCATTCCGATCTGGACGAAGACCATACCCGTTACCGAAAGGACGGCATGGTCCGCCTGTTCATGAATATCGGTTCCATGGATCATATCCAGCCGAAGGATATCGTTCAGGGCATCGCCTCCAAAACCTCCGTTTCCGGAAAGCTCATCGGAGAAATCGATATCCACAGAAACTTCACCTTCGTGGAGGTCCCTGCCGAGTTTGCCGACGGAGTGATGGATTCCCTGAGAAACTTCACTCACCGGGGCCGGAAGGTCCTCATAGAAAAGGCCGGCAAACGCCAGGCGCTTAAGCATAAGTCGGGCCGGAGGCGATAAAGCAAAAATCGATCAGGCTATATTACGATTTTTACTTCCGTGCCGTCTTTTGTCTTTATATCGACCATATTTAAGCCTTTGTATGCTTTTAGCACATCGAACGCTTTTTTCATTTCCCTGAAATCGATCGTTTCAAGATAGGCCAGTTGATTCTCCGGAATATGTTTTTCCGCAATCCGTATGCCGAACCTGCCCATGCCGAGAGCCGCCTTAACAAGCCAGAAGGGCGCCGGTATCATAAATCTTCTTCCATTTTTGATCTTCAAATAAATTTTCAACCCAAACATTCCTTTCAATGGCGGCCGGCACACGGAACCCTATTCAATAGTAATTTCCACGAAATCGCCGCTGCCGGTTTTTACATCCAGGATCTTTCCTTCCAGCCCCGAGTCGATGGCGTCCATGATCATTTTGATATTGATCCCTTCCTGCTCGGATACGCCGGGTATTTTAATATTATTCACCGCGTTGCCGATGGACTTCAGAAAGCTGACCGGCACGTTCACGTTCACATTGTCGGCGTGTTCGGAAATCACCTTGATTCTGAGCATTTTGTCGCCGGTCAACAGTTTTGGCAACTGCTGCGCCTCCGGAAGCGCATTCAAGGCTTCAATCAGCTCGGTCGCTTTATCCGCATCGATTTTCCCCTCTTCGACCATTTTTAAAATTCTTCTTACTTCTTCTTTCATTTTTTTTCTCTCCTCTTATTTTATC
>DATMXY010000412.1:0-2245 GCA_035561275.1 Anaerovoracaceae bacterium
ATATTGTACATTATATGCTTTGTAAAGAAGAACTATTCAATACATATCAGTCTTTGAAAGCCGCTGACGGCGAAGCGCGCATTGAACTAGAACCATTTATGCTTCTTGAAGTAGTACACGCTGAGCAGCGCCACGACGGCGCTGACTGTGATGACCGCCGGGTAACCGTAAGCCCATTGGTACTCCGGCATGGGAAAGTTCATACCGTACCAGCCAACGAGCAGGGTCAGGGGCAGGAAGATGGCGGTAATGACCGTGAAAAGCCGCATGATCTTGTTCTGGCTGATGTCGACCTCGGTCTGGTAGGCCTCCCGGACCTGGGACACGTAGTCTCTGAGGTTTGAGATGGAGTCGGACAGCCGGTTGATTCGGTTGGTCAGGATGTGGAAATAGCGGATCATACGGCGGGAAAGCAGCTCGTTTTCATTTTCTTCCATGGCTTCCGAAAGGTCAAAGAGCTGCTCGTAATAGCGTTTCAGCACCAGAAGCCTTTTCCGGAGCGTGATGATTTCCCTGATATAATTCCTTTTTCCGGAAGTGATCAGGTCTTCCTCCAGTTCGGAGATCTCTTGCTCCAGATTTTCAAGGTACAGGGAATCTCCTACAGTCAGGAGATCAAAAAATTCATACAGCACCCGTTCCAGAGAGAGATTCTTTATCTCCTTCTGTTCGATCTTGGTTATGATGCTGTGGAGCAGGCTGTAATCCCTCTTTTCATCGCAGATAAAGATCAGCAGGTTCGCTCGGAAGTATACGGAGATCCGGCTTCCTTCCCGAAGCAAGTCTTCCCTGTCGGGGATCACCAGGCTGATATAGTCAAAGCCGTCATGGCTTTCAAACTTGGATACCGCCCCGTTCAGGCATTCCTCCACGATCCTGTCGCTGATGCCCAGATGCGGGTTCCAGGTTTCCACTTCGCTCTTATTTAAAACGCCGATAAAAGGAACATCTTCCGGAATTTTACCGTCTTTTAAACCGGCAAGTTCCAAAGCTGATCCGTCCAGATTGTAAATCAAAGCCCGTCCACCTCTTTCTGAAATATCGATTGCTGTTCTGTAATTCGTTTCCTGACCCATTGTATAACATTGGAAGCAGCCTTTCAAGCAACGATTTCGAGATAGAAAGGCGACTGCAGTGACCGGGAACCAGCCGTCGTTCAAAAAATAAATAACGCCAACCGTCGATTCTTACGATGATTGGCGTTTTCAGCGCGGGGGGCATCTCCGCCTCGTTATAACTCAATCCATGGAGAGAGATTTTCAGGATTATCAGGATCGATGCCGGTGACCGATGCATGGGTTAAGGACGCAATCTGGCAGATAAAAATAAAATGGATACCCATTACGGCAGGATCAAAAGCTGCGCTTGAATGTACATGTAAAGCGACATGATCAATCGGCTCTATTTCTTCCGGGGAATATACGATAACGGTTGCGCCGCTCTTGATCAAATCATCGACGAGATCTTTCTGATAGGAATACTCCCTGCTTGAGAAAGCGACTATAACAAAGGTTTTTTCGTCAATTCTGACCATTGGCCCGTGGCGAACGTCAAGAACGTGATAGTAATTGGAATGGGTATTACATATTTCCTTAAACGCCAGAGCACCCTCCTGAGATAAACCGTGTATTTCGCCGTCTGCAAGAATAACGGCATTATCCCAGTTGCCGCACGAAGCCGCTTCGATTTTTTTCGCCCACTGTTCAATGAACCTATTTCCCATTGCGATCGCTCTGCCTATATCGTCCAGCAGTTTGTTGTCATCGCTGAGGAAAGCGATCAGCATCAGATTGGCGGTATAGAGGTTTGTAACCGTTCTGGTCTGACAAACGCTTTCATCAAAAGCCCAGGGCATTTCAAGCACCAAGTCGGATTTTTTCGCAAGACTTGTATTGTTTGCGCAAACTATTGAAAGCACGCTGGCGCCATAATTTTGTTTCACGATATCAACGGCGTTTAAGATTTCGCTCGTTGAGCCAGAACGGGAAATGACGCATAACAATGATTTTTCCAGAACATTTTTGTAGTCAAGGTGATTTATCATGATGTCCCCCGCAGCCATTGCGATGGATTTTGTTTTTAACCGAATTGAAGCGGAAAATGAAGTTGAACGGGAAATTTCATAGCTTGACCCGCAGCCTGTAAATACCAGAGGATTAATATTTCGATTCTTATAAAAATCCAATATCTCATCCTTTTTTCCAAGCATGTAATGATATGTTCTTGACAGTGCATCATATTGCGC
>DATMXY010000413.1:0-6583 GCA_035561275.1 Anaerovoracaceae bacterium
AAAGAAAACTATAATGAGGGTGAAAAATCAGAAATATTTTCCAATCGGCCGGGCGCCGTTTCTTCAGGAAGCCGGTACGGCCGGAAGCTTAATGCCGGGAGCTGCTTATGGCGAAGAACTTTGTATTGGAAATCAGCGAAATACTGGAAAAGGACCCTGTGATCTATAACATTATGAAACAGTGCCCTTACGAGATCCTGCGCAGGATCTCCGTGAAAGAGTACAAGGCTAACGAATTTGTGCTGAATCAGGGTGAGGTCCACGATCACATGTATATCGTGCTGGAAGGCGAACTGGGTATTTACGTGGAGTCGGAGCAGGGGAAAAAATATTATCTGAACACCTATCGGAAAGGCAATTACATCGGTGAGTTGGAGATGTTCGGAAATTACCCCTATATCAGCAGCGTAGAAGCGAGGACCGACGTCAGGCTTCTGGAAATAGACAGAGAAGATTTTATCCGTTGGGTTATGCTGGATAGAAATCTGAACGAATATGTCATCCGGACCTTATGCCACAGCACCTACGTGCTTTGCAGCAACATGGGGGCAAATACCCTTTACACCTTGAAGAGCCGTGTCTGCAGGTTCCTTCTCGATCGCTCGGAAGAGGGCGGGAAGGTCTCCATCAATTCAGAAATGCTGAGTGAATACATGGCGGTTACGCAGAGAAGCGTAAACCGCATTCTGAAACAGCTGAAAGACAATCAGATCATTGAAATCACGAGATCCCATATCACGATAAGAAACAGACGCAAATTATTGACAGAAGCCGGTGAATCGGCGAAGGGAATACCAACGAAAGGAATCGGAAAACCATGACGGAATTACAGGCGCATATCAGGCTTTCCAGAAAAGACGGCGCTAAATATGCATTACTGCCCGGAGATCCGGGCAGGATCGACAATATAAAGACATTTTTGACCGACGCGGAAGAACTTACCTATAACCGGGAAATGAGAAGCGTATGCGGCTATTACAAAGGGGTAAAGGTTCTAGCCGTTTCAACTGGTATGGGCGGCGCTTCGACAGGGATCGCGGTGGAAGAGCTTTATAATATCGGAGTCGAGTATATGATAAGGATCGGAAGCTGCGGCGCATTGGACGCAAAAATGAGGCTTGGCGATCTGCTGATCGTGAACGGAGCCGTAAGGGATGAAGGCACTTCAAAAGCGTATGTGGAAGAGATTTATCCGGCCATACCGGACACGCAGCTCCTTATCAATGTGATCCGGGCGGCAGAGAAATGCGGAGTTCCGTATTATGTGGGGAAAGCAAGAAGCCACGACAGCTTTTATATCGACAGAGAGGAGGAGATAAGCAGATATTGGTCCGGGAAAAGGGTCATGGGATCCGATATGGAGACTGCGGCGCTGTTCACCATCGGAGCTCTGCGGGGTGTTAAAACGGCTTCCATTTTAAATACCGTCGTGGAATTTGAGGGGGATCTGAAACAGGAGATCAATGATTATGTAAACGGGGACGCTTCCGTGAAGCAGGGGGAACATAATGAAATACTGGTCGCCCTGGAAGCGCTTATAATGGAAGCGGAAAAAGGAAAGGAGCATTAATATGAAAAAATTATGGTCTTTGCAGTTTAATACGGCGACGCTGGTATTGATTCCTGCCGCCGTCGGCATTAACTATCTGGGGAAATTATTTGCGGGCCTGCTGAAACTCCCGCTTTGGCTGGATTCCATCGGCACCTGCATCGCTGCCGTTCTTGCCGGTCCTATCGTCGGAGGTATTTGCGGAGCGATAAACAATATCATTTACGGACTCACCGTGGATCCGATCTCAACAGTCTACGCGCTTACGAATCTGGGTATCGGCATCGCGGTTGGTATTCTTTCTTATAAGGGCTTTGTGAAAAATATTAAAGGCGCTATTATTACCGGTATTATCGTAGGAGTCGTAGCCGTTGTCATTTCCACTCCGCTGAATATCATATTTTGGGGAGGAACAACGGGCAATATGTGGGGAGACGCGTTATACGCATGGTGCGTTTCACAGAACCTGCCGGTATGGCTGGCGTCGGGGCTGGATGAACTGGTCGTCGACGTACCGGACAAATTGGTGGTCGTTCTTATCGTCTTTGCCATCATAAAAGGGCTTCCCAAAAATCTGATCAGCCTCTACCAGAGCAATGAAGAAGTAGAAAGCCTTGATGACAATGAGGAAAAAAAGAACACTGACCTGTAAAGAGGAATGCCCGGACCGTAAAAAAGACCGCTGGTCCGGATCAATAAAATGAGAGGAGCCTGCTCTTGAAAACCTTAAGTCTATATGAAGAAAAAGGATCAAAACTCAATCTGACGGCTCCTGAAAGCAAGATTTTATACGTAATTGCAGCGATATCCGTGCCTGCCCTGACGGGATCCCGATGGGCAGGCATGGGATTTATCCTGCTCAGTGTGATTCTGCTGCTGTCAGGGCGGGTATTAAAGAGGACCCTGCCGCTGCTGGGGGTGTCCGGTTTTGTGCTGTTTACCGTTCTGATCATTCAGGGGCTGTTCTGGTACGGCAATGCAACGCCCCTCATTTCTTTCGGCCCGGTGGTTTTTTACCGGGAGGGCACGAATTTTGCCCTGGGGATTTTAATCAATATCATTAACATCCTGATGAGCTTCTGTGTCCTGATTCTGACAACAAAACCCTCGGATATGATGGAAAATTTTGTCCGAAGAGGATTTTCGCCCAGATTCGGCTATGTATTTATTTCAATCTTTCAGATCATCCCACAAATGACGGAAACCATGAGCACCATAACCGACGCCCAGAGGAGCAGGGGGATGGAAACGGAAGGGAAGCTTGCGGTCCGCATCAAAGCATTTATACCGTTGATCGTACCGGTAATTATGAGTTCTTTGATCAATACAAAGGAAAGAGCACTGGCCCTTGAGGTCAGGGGTTTCAATTCCAGGAAAAAGAAGACATTTTTGAATGATGAAGTGAAAACCGCCGCGGACAAATATATCCAGATCGCCTTGCTCATCATTATGATTGCAGCTGTCGTTTGGAGGGTTAAGCTATGGCTCGGATAATCGTCGACCATCTGAAATATAAATATCCCGGCACGGATAAACTTGCCCTCAATGACATCTCCTTCACGGTGGAACCGGGCGAATTCATCGGGATCATCGGCAGGAATGAATCGGGGAAAAGCAGTCTTTGCCAGGCCATCGGCGGCCTGATCCCCAATTTTTACAAGGGAGCTTACGGCGGGAAGGTGCTCATCGACGGGATTGAAGTAAAAAAAGTTCCTGTGGACGAATTGTGTGAAACGGTGGGTATCGTGTTTCAGAACCCGTTCAATCAGGTTACCGGCGCCAAGGCCACTGTTTTTGAGGAAATCGCTTTCGGCCTGGAAAACCTGGGAATCCCGAAGGCTGAAATGATCATGCGTATTGAAAATGCTATGGAGATTCTGGATATTGTCGGATACCGGGACCGCTATCCCTTTGATCTGTCGGGAGGGCAGATGCAGAGAATGGCCATTGCGGGCGTCATTGCCATGCGGCCTCAGATCATGATACTGGATGAACCCACATCCCAGCTGGATCCCCAGGGAAGGGAGGAAGTGTTCCGGGCGGTGCAGAAGCTCGCCAAACAGGGAATTACCATTATACTGGCGGAACATAACATGGAAAAGATCGCGCAATACAGCGACAGGGCTATTCTGCTCAACGACGGGAAGCTCATCGCCGTCGACACGCCCCAGCGGATCTTCTCACGGGAGGATCTTGAAGAATACGGCGTCGAAACACCGGTATACACGCAGATCTGCAGAAAGATAGGGCGGAAGAACGAGAGGACCGGATGCTTTCCCGTAACACTGGAAGAGGCAAAGGCGCTGCTGGGATCCGCGGGGCCGGATAAAGCGAATGTGCCGCCGGAATCGGATACAGCGAATGTGCCACCGGAACCGGATACAGCGAATGTGCTGCCGGGCCCGGAAGGGGGAGACAGGGTATGAGTGTGATCCAAATAAAAGATCTTCATTTTTCCTATACGGAAGGGGAAGAAGTCCTGAAAGGCCTTACCTTTCATCTCGATGAACGATCTACAGCCATGATCGGGCAGAACGGCGCCGGAAAAACCACGTTTTCAAAATTACTGAAGGGTCTTTTGAAACCCACGCTGGGCGAAATCCTGCTGAACGGGAACGACACCGGCGGCATGACTGCAGCCTTATTGGCGAAGCATATCGGGATGGTGTTTCAGAATCCCAACGATCAGATTTTTAAATATAACGTTCTGGATGAGGTGATGTTCGGCCCGCTCCAGATCGGCATGGATCAGGAGACTGCCCGTAGAAATGCCATGGAAGCGCTGGAGTTAACGGGGATTACCGGGATGGAACAGGTAAACCCCTATGACCTGGGACTTTCCCTGAGGAAGCTGGTGGCCATCGCTTCCATCCTTTCCATGGATACGGAGACCGTCATTTTCGACGAGCCTACCATTGCCCAGGATTATGCCGGCAAAGAGCGCATCAAGGGGATCATCCGCAGGCTCCGCAGTCAGGGCAAGACTGTGATCACCATTACCCATGACATGAATTTTGTGGCGGACGTTTTTGAGAGAGCGATCGTGCTCTCGGGAGGACGCATGCTGTTCGACGATGCCACGAGCGCGGTGTTTGCGCAAAAAGAAGTGCTTGAGGAGGCCTGTCTGGAGCAGCCTGACGTGATGAAGCTATGTAATGAGCTGGGATTCCGGGAAAGCTGCCTGACTGTCGACGATTTCATGCGCATAAAAGGACTATTTTAACAGAGAATGGCGCATCACGGTTTCGCCGTGTACGAAATGGAATTCCGCTTTACGGTTTGTTTATGGTATAATAATACTATAATCGAAACAAACGCGATACAATTGAGGAATGCCTTGAAAATGGATGAGTTTAAGTTAAAAGACCGATTGCCCGGGACAAAATACAGCAGGCCGGGGATGAATCCCTGGCTGGTTACCCGGCAGCGGCTGTACAATAAGCTGGATGCCGTCTTATCCTGCAGGCTTACCACGGTGGTGGCGCCGGCCGGCTACGGGAAAAACCACCGCCGTCCTTGACTGGCTGGAAAAGCGCGGCCTGCCGGCCGCATGGCTGTCCCTGGACTTCTATGACAATAATCCTGCCGTCTTCTGGCGATATGTCTGTTCCGCTCTTGAAAGCGTTTCTGCCGGCGTCGGCAGGGACACGGAGTAAGTATTTTCCTCTCCCGAATTGCTTAAGTCAAATATTCATATCAATATCCTGATTGACCGGCTTTCCGGGATCCGGCCCGACTTTACGCTCGTGCTGGACGATCTTCATCTGATCAGCGATCCTGACATTCTTGGAGGCTTATCCTATCTCATTGATTATCTTCCCGAAAAAATGCATCTGATCCTGATCGGCAGAACGGAACCCGGACTTAACATGCCTAAGCAAAGGATCAAGTGGCAGGCAAGGCAGCTTGAGGGAGACGACCTGCTGTTTAACAATGAAGAAATATTCAGGTTTTACCAGGCGCGCGGCTTTACCCTCGAAAGCGATGAGCTGGAGAGGATTGAAAATTACAGTGAAGGCTGGGCGGCGGCTCTGGTGGCTGTTGCCATGTCCATGGAGCGCGGTAAAGAAGGCTATGACGCCGTAGCCGCGCTGGCGTGGTCTAGCCGGGATATCGGGCAATATCTCAGGGACGAGGTGGTCAGGTCGTGGCGTCCGGAAAAATTGGCCTTTGCCATAAGACCAGCATATTGGAAACGCTGACAGAAGAACTCTGCGACGCCGTTACGGGAGAGAAAAACGCCCGCCGGATCATTGACGAGCTGCTGGATGAAAATGGCTTTCTGACAGCGGTGGATGAGGAAAAGCAGCAATACAGATACCATTATTACACCGGCTTCCTTGCCGCGGCGAAACGGCTGGGCATCACGGACGGGATCGGGAACAACCTCTATGCGCCAGACAGGGAAATCACCCGTCAGGAGATGTTCACTCTTCTGTATAACACGCTGAAAGGCATCGGTGAACTACCGTCGGGAACCGGCGGAAAACCGGCGTCGGAATACAGTGACGCGGGTTCGGTTGCCTCATGGGCGGCTGAGGCCGCTGAAGTGCTGCCGGCTGCCGGCGCCAATCTATGTACGGTCGATTTTGGAAGGATCGTAGATTTCAGGAACGATAGCTTCCTCCTTTTCCGGACCAGTTCGTGGGCTTTTCTGATAGACCCGTCTGTACCAAAGGCGGCGTCAGTCAGTATTGTTTTCGCCCCGAAGGCTTCGATCATCTTGCGCCGTTCTACGGAAACCGCCTCGCTCATGACGATTACTACGGAATACCCCTTCACCGCACCGATCATCGCAAGGCCGATTCCCGTATTTCCCGAGGTCGGTTCGATGATGGTTTTGCCGGGAGTAAGCGATCCGCAATCTTCAGCCTGCTCGATCATTTTCAAAGCGATACGGTCTTTTATGCTTCCGGTGGGGTTAAAACCTTCTATCTTTGCATACAGCGGAATATGAGGTTTCGGATTTAATCTGTTGATTCTCACCAATGGCGTGTGTCCAATCGTTTCCAGAATGTTGTCATACATTAGTCT
>DATMXY010000414.1:0-10179 GCA_035561275.1 Anaerovoracaceae bacterium
CTGCATAAAATTGCACGACGGAGCAGAAATCGGAGAGAAAAGTGTACTTTAATTGAAATTTTGACCAGATTCCAAATAAAATCACCCTAATACCTTGAAGTTGCTTTCTCATGCTAACCCTTTTCAGGTATAATCGAAAGCAACATTATTAATCAAAACCTATGAGTTTTGTTACAGCCCCATGTTTTTATCGCAACTGGCAAGAACACTCCCGCCTCTTGGGCGGCGGGAGTGTTCAATTGTTTTACCGATTGAAACCTATGCGTTTTGGAACCAAGAAAGAGATTGACAATGAAAAAAATCTAATCCATTATAAAGACGATGCGGAGGAATAAAAGGCCGCAACAACGCAAAGAGATCGTTGCTGACGACTCAAAAAAGGAGTAATCATTTTATGAACCTACAAAACGGACTAAGCAGGGAATTCTATAACAGAGATTCGTTAATCGTCGCAAGAGAAATACTGGGAAAAGTGCTGGTACACGAGATATACGGCCAAAAGGTTTCTGCAAAAATCGTTGAAACGGAAGCTTATATGGGTATCGGCGACAAAGCCGCCCATTCCTATGGCGGAAAGAGAACGTCAAGGGTGGAAGTAATGTATGGAGGCCCGGGGTTTTCTTATATATTCTTTGTTTACGGAATGCACTACTGCTTTAACATCGTCACCAGGGAAGAAGGAAATCCGCAAGCTGTTTTAATAAGGGCAGTTGAGCCGGTAGAAGGACTTGATATTATGGCTCAAAACAGATTTGGAAAGGCATATACGCAGTTAAGTAAAAGTCAGATGAGGAATTTGACGAACGGACCGGGAAAATTATGCCAGGCATTATTCATTGATAAAAGTCTAAATGGGGAAGATTTGTGCGGTGGCAGGCTATACGTAAAAGAAGGAGAAAATGAAAAATTGAATATCGTGTCTGCGAAACGGATCGGAATTGATTACGCGGAGGAAGCGAAGGACAATTTTTGGAGATTTTATATAGAGGATAACGAATATGTATCGGTAAGACAGAAGATGTAATGACCCGGGAGTGGGAAAGTTTTGCATGATTTGTATGATATGATCTTGCGAAACAAGAAACCACCCGCTATGCGCGCTATGCGGGTGCTCGTCGATTGTTATACAAAAAAATCACCTTTTCGCCATAATGCAGGGGTTCAAGCCGCTTTCCCGAAAGCTCCTTTCGGAGCCCATCGGGAGTCCAACTTTATGTCCACACTCCCAACTGTGCAAAAATTCAAGTAATGCGTGAAATTATTCATAATATTCATATTAAAACGACAATTATGCGCATAATTATACGTTTTCTTCATTTCTGCGTAAAATATCCACACACAACTTGAAATTTTGGGCTGTGTTAACTCTAATAGTTCCCATATGCCATCTCCATCCCAAATGGATACGGTGTGTTCCACATATTTCGCCATGTTGTCTCATAATGTCCGTTCGCCATTTGGTTGACCATCAACGCCCTGGCATCTGTTCGTTTAGCCAGCTCTCTCCACTTGAACAGAATGAGGTAGTTGTTGAGTCTTTTCGTGGAGACGCCCTTGAATCCGCGCATGAAAGACTTGAACCTTGAATGCAGCGAGTTGACCATGTTGATGACCCCTTCGCTGCGGGTGTCAGAGGCTATCTTTACATGGCGCATAACTCCAGCATCCTTCAGGGGCGTGTTGTAGGAGGGATGGTAATCCGTACTCACAATCGCCCCGGCCACCGAGTGCCTGGCGAGTGCCGCGCCACACTGGCCGGCACTCATGCGCCCAATGCAGACAGCATCCAGAAAGATGTCTCCCTGCTCATTGATGCCCGTCATGCCTGCTCATTGATGCCCGTCATGACGCAGACATGATCTTTTCCGCCAGCCATTGAGATCTTGTCGCCACCGCGTTTTCTTGGCTTCCTTGGCATCTTGAATTTGGAGTTCTTGTGGTTGCCACTGAAAGACGACCTCACAAGAGCCTCATCCATCTCGACCTTGCAGCCTTTGCCGGCAATAAATGGCGGCAGGTGGCGCCTCAGGCACTCTATCAGGCGGTGGCGCATGAAAAACGACGTCTTCAAAGACACGCCGCATCGCTTTTGGCACTCCCGCAGCGTCAGGCCGTCGACCATACACCTGGCATAGCTGTACCACACTTCCTTTGAAAGTTTGCTTTGTCCAAGGAGGCTCTTGGTGGTCGGGCAAAAGAACTTCGCGCAGGATTTGCACTGATAGCGTTGCAAACCACTTTGCTTGCCGCCTTTGACAACGAGCGGGGATCCGCAATGCGGGCAGACGGGCCTGTCGTCATCGGTGTCGGCGATGTTCAGCTCCGCATCGATAGCATCCTTCAAAATCTCGTAGAGGTTCAATTTCTCCTCTATGCCCAAGCCCGAAACGACCTCGTAGATGTCTTGTTTGTTCTGTTTCATGACGATACCTCTCTTAGCAGGAAAGTAATTGTGTTTTTTCTATTATACCATACTTCCTGCTATTTGAGTTAACACAGCCAAATTTTGCACACTTCACAGCGGGGCACTGCCCCATCGAAGCTGGCAGTACAAACTGTACCTCAGAATTCAGGATTCCTTCAAGTGGCAGAGAGGTAATCCGAATATCTGATTAATCCATCGGAAAAAAGAGAAACGTATTGACAAGGAATATTCAGAAGATTTAAAATATATGCAGGACGTGAGCCGTGATTCACGTAAAGAAAGGAAGACGCGTAAATGGCTTATAACGGTTTCGCGATTGATGATTATCTCGATGCGGAAAAAGTAACGAAGGAACTGGATGAATTGATTCGGAAGCCCGTGTATTCCATTCAGAAACCTTATCTGGACGAATATGTGGAAAATTATTTTGATAAAAAATGCTCCCGATCCAAAGCAATGATCGATGAGGCAAAACAGATCATACCGGGGGGAGTGCAGCATAATCTGGCGTTTAACTATCCGTTTCCCATCGTGGTAACGAAAGCGGAAGGCGCAAAGTTATACGATATCGACGGAAACTGGTATTACGACCTGCTGCAGGCCGGCGGACCGACGATTTTAGGAAGCAATCCGCTCGCCGTCAGAGAACAGGTGATCGAGCTGCTGAATACGTGCGGTCCGTCGACGGGGCTTTTCCATGAATATGAATATAAGCTGGCTAAAAAAATATCAGAAATGGTTCCGTCGGTCGATCTGTTCCGCATGCTCGGCTCCGGAACAGAGGCCTGCATGTGCGCCGCACGCATTGCGCGGCTGAAAACGGGAAACAAAAATATCCTGAAAATGGGGGGCGCCTATCATGGCTGGTCCGACCAGCTCGCGTACGGCATGCGCGTTCCGGGAACGAAGGGTCTGATGTCAAAGGGCGTGCCGGGTTTTGTGTTTAAGCATACGGATGAGTTCTTCCCCAACGACCTGGAAGATCTGGAACGGAAACTGAGGAAAAATAAACTGTCCGGCGGTACGGCGGCGGTTTATATTGAGCCGGTGGGACCGGAGAGCGGTACACGTCCGGTTTCCAAAGAATTTATCAAAGGAGCGGAACGCCTGGCCCACGACTATGGAGCCCTTTTAATTTTTGACGAAGTTGTGACGGGTTTCCGTATCGGACCAAGCGGAGCGCAGGGGTATTTCGGCGTGGATCCTGATCTCACCGTCTTCGGAAAGATCATTGCGGGCGGATATCCCGGCGCGGGTGGAATCGGAGGACATGCGGACTGTATGGCGCATTTGGGCGCTGGGCTCGATTCCTCCGGAAAGAAGATACCCAAGGCGATGTGCGGAGGTACGATGGCAGCGACGCCGGTATCCTGCGTGGCAGGATATTATACGCTTTGCGAGATCGAAAGAACAAACGCCTGTGAAACCGCAGGGCGTATGGGCGACCGGCTGACAAAGGGACTGCAGGCGTTGATCAGGAAATACAACCTGCCCTTTGTGGCATTCAATCAGGGTTCCATCTGTCATCTGGATAATGCCGGCACCATGCATTTTTCCGTGGACTGGAAGAAGCCGTGGAAAATTCCGAAGGTATTAAAAGAAACAGGCGTCCGCCAAAAAGAGATGGAGCATATGGGAGCCGCCTATATGGCGGAAGGAATTGTAACGCTGGCCGGTTCAAGATTATATACGAGCGCCGCCTATACGGAAGATATGATCGACGACGTATTGGCAAGATTTGAACGCGTCCTGTCCAAATGCGGCCCGATCGGCATATCCTGAAATGCGGTCCGGTCATCTATCTTGATTCGTACGTGTGCGGCAGCGCACAGATGGGGGCTCCTATGGCATATTCAATGGAAGAGGCGAAAGAACTGGTCATCCGCGCCGGGAAAATGCTGGCGGAAAGCGGTCTCATCGCAAGGACTTGGGGAAATATCAGCGCCAGGATTTCAGATACGCAATTTGTGATAACTCCAAGCGGTCTGGCCTATGAAACGCTGACCCCGGAACAGATCGTGGCGGTGAATACGGTGGATTGTTCCTATCAGGGAAACATAAAGCCGTCCAGCGAAAAGGGAATCCATGCGGATGCCTACCGGCTGCGCCCGGAAGTGAATTTTATCATTCATACGCATCAGCCGGAGGCTTCTGTGATCAGCATTGAGGGCGCCGATCTGAACGTATATGATGATGAACATAAAAAAATCCTGGGAGACACCGTCCCCTGTGCGGCCTATGGAATATCGTCGACCGGAAAACTACGAAAAGCAGTGGCGGCGGCGGTCCGCGATTATCCGGGGAGTAAAGCCCTATTGATGAAATATCACGGAACATTGTGCATGGGAAACGGCCTTGAGAATTGCTTTGAGATTGCAAAGACCCTGGAAAAGATCTCGGAAGAAAGGTACCGGAGGGCTTGCGCACCGGATGAAAAGACAGCGGCTTCCATTAAGGAAAAGGCGGCGGCTCCCCTCCCGGACTACGGAAGAAGCCGGCGCGAGGGAAACGCCTTTGTCCTGCAATGCGACGGGGAACCTGCCGAATATCTGATAGACGGCCTGCCGGAGGGGGCGCCCAAAGCGGCTGCGCTTCATGGGGAAATTTATAAGCGCGGCAAAGCGTCCCACATCATTCATTCGACAGATGCGGAAGTGGTGGAGGTCAGCGGCTCCGGACGGATTTTGAAGCCATTTTTGGATGACCTTGCGCAGATCGCGGGCGTCAATATCAAACCGGTGAAAAACGGCCTTATCAATGTAAAAGCTGTCGCAAAGGAATTGAAACATAAAAATGCCGTTTTACTCGAGGATGCGGGCGCCCTGTGTACGGGAATCACCAAAAACGACGCGGAAGCGGTCGCCATGGTACTGCGGAAAGGGTGTGCGGCGGATCTGTATGCCGCCGCAATAAAAAAAACCGACCGGTTGAGTACAATAGACGCTTACCTTCAACGAATCGTCTATGTAACGAAGTATTCAAAGCAGAAAAAGTAACGGGACGGAACTATAACGAGGTAAAGATAGATGATGAAAAAGCTGACAGAAGAAAAAATGGCGGAAATCCTTGAGACGGGAATCGCGGAATTTGCCGAAAAAGGGATGGACAGGGCCAACATTAATGTGATCGCAAAGAAAGCCGGCATCAGCGTCGGCGTTCTTTATAAGTATTATGCGGATAAGGAAGCTTTTTTTCTGGCCTGCCTCAGAAAAAGCCTTGACGTCCTGGAGTCGGTAATACATGACGTCATCGCAGGCGAGGATAAGCTTTTAGCGCGCGCGGAAAAGCTGATCCGGGCAGTACAGCGTTACGCAAGGGAACACAGCAATTATATCAATATGTATAATGAAATCACTGCGGGAAGCGGCAAGAAGTTTGCGCCGCTGCTTGCGGCGGAAATAGAGAGCCTGACGGCCAAAACATATGCCGGGTTTATAGAACGGGCGATGGAGAACGGAGACATAAGAAACGACATAAATCCCAGGTTATTCGCGTTCTTCTTTGATAATCTGCTTATGATGCTGCAGTTTTCCTACTCTTGTGATTATTACAGGGAGAGGGCAAAGATCTATTGCGGAGAAGATATTCTGGAGGACGACGAAAAAGTGGTTTCGGAATTATTAAAATTTCTGGAATCCGCATTTACGTTCTGCCAATCGGAGGTTGTGCATAAAAATTAGTTGTTTATGTGCCGTCGCGCGGAAGAGGGTGAAGGTATGACCTATGTAATTGCCTATGATCTCGGAACAACGGGCGTAAAGACCTGTCTTTTCGGTATCGGCAAAAATATTGAGCTGATCTCCGGCGCCCATCAGGGCTACGGGCTTTATTTGGTCGGAAACGGAGGGGCGGAACAGGATGCAGAGGAATGGTGGAGCGCCATGTGTTCCACTTCAAAAAAACTGCTTGCGGACGCCGGCGTCAAACCCTCCGAAGTAGCGGGAATCTCTTTCTGTTCCCAGATGCAGGGACTTGTGCTGGTCGACAAAAACGGCGTACCGGTCCGTAAACCGATGAGCTATATGGACCAGCGCGCAGGTAAGGAAATCAGGGAAGGCCTGACCCATGGGGTACAGATTGCCGGCGCGAATATTTTTAAGCTTGCGAAAAGCCTGATCATCACAAGAGCGGCTCCCACCAGCGTGAAGGATCCCGTCTGGAAATACAAATGGGTGGAGCGCAATGAACCGGAAAACTTTGCACGGATCCATCAATGGCTGGACGTCAAGGAATATCTGATCCATAGATGCACCGGCCGGTTTGTCATGACGGAAGATTCCGCATTCGCCACCATGCTGTACGATACCCGAAGGGGGAAAAGAGGCTGGAGCGAAACGCTGTGCAGCATGTATGGCGTTCGAATGGAGCACCTGCCTGAAATAATTAAGACGACGGACAACGCGGGCGGCCTTACGCAAAAAGCGTCCGCCGATTTAGGGCTGGTTCCCGGTATCCCGGTATTCGGCGGCGGCGGAGACGCGACCCTGATCGGAATCGGAGCGGGGTGCGCGGAAGTCGGAGATACCCACATCTATTTGGGGACTTCCGGATGGGTCTCCACCATTGTGGATAAACAGAGGGTGGACGCCGACAAAATGATCGCGGCAATCGTGGGAGCGCAAAGCGGCCGCTACAATTATTTCGCTGAGATGGAAACGGCAGGAAAATGCCTGGAGTGGGTGAAGGACCACCTGGCTCTGGATGAAATCGGAATTTACCTGGAAAAAAAGCATGTGGCGGAAAGTCAGGAGGCCGTTTATACAAACCTGTACGATTATCTGATGGAAACAATCAAGGAGATAGAGCCGGGGGCGGGCGGCGTGATTTTTACGCCGTGGCTCCATGGAAACCGATGTCCTTTTGAAGACCCCAACGCGGCGGGAATCTTCTTCAATATCACTCTGGATACCGGAAAAACGGAGCTGATCCGCGCGGTAGTGGAAGGAGTCTGCTACCATCTGAGATGGATGCTCGAGTGCCAGGAGAATAAGATCAAAACCTCCGGGACAATACGTTTTGTAGGCGGAGGCGCTCTTTCGCCGATCACCGGACAGATATTAGCGGATATTACCGGTCACAGGATCGATGTGGTCGCCAACCCCCAGAACGTGGGCGCCGTAGGCGCGGCGGCAGTGATCGGAGTAGGGCTTGGAATCATTCCCAACCTTGAAACTGTAAAGGAATATATTGCCTCGGAACAAATTTTTATCCCCGATGAAAAAGCAAAAGCGGTTTATGACAGGAATTTCGAAGTGTTCAAAAAACTTTACCAATCAAACAAAGACAGCTTTAAAGCTTTACATTTAAATGATTGAGGATTAAGAAATCTTGATTTACGGCGGGGATTGAGCAAGTCGATTTGAATTTGCCCGGCTGCCGCAGGCTGGTTGGAAGGGGCGGAGAATATGATAACCTTGCTTAAGAACGGAAGAATTTACGACGGCACAGGCCATGAGCCGTACATAGGCAGTATCCTTATTGAGGATGAGCGGATCGTCGGCGCGGGAAAAGAAATATCGGAAGACAGGGCAGACAATGCGGACAGGATTTTTGATCTGAAGGGGTTATCGGTTTCTTCTGGATTTATTGACGCGCATTCCCATAACGACTGGTTTGCCATAAAAAAGGACTCCCTTCCTTACTTTGAACCCTTTGTCCGCCAGGGAGTCACGACCTTCGTCACGGGTAACTGCGGCCTTTCGGCGACGGGCTTTGAACCGGAAAGCCCCTATGTGGAGCGGCTCGGCGGCGGTCTGTTCGCTTTTCGGGAGACTACGGGTGAATACGGCACAATGGAAGAATTCTTTCAAGCAATCGATCGTAAGAATCCTTGCAATATCGCGTCCCTGATCGGCCACTGCTCGGCCAGGGCAGGAATCACAGGCAGCAGTAACCGTCCACTGACAATGGATGAGGAGGAAAAAATGCTGGCTGTGCTTGAAAAGGCGATGAAACAGGGGGCATGCGGAATATCGCTGGGCTTGATGTACGAGCCGGGGCTTTATGCGGACACGGACGAATTGAAAAAAGCGGCGGCACTTTGCCTGAAATATGACCGGCCCCTTACCGTACACCCCAGGGCGAACTCGGCGGTTTCCATGGCATATCCGGAGCTGCTGGGGCGGTCCCATCTTTTGCGCGCCCTGGACGAACTTGTTGAGATCGCCAGGGGAACGAAATTGAAGCTGCAATATTCCCATGCGATTTTTGTGGGCAGAAAATCATTCAAGGACAAGGATGAATTCCTGTCCATCCTGCATACGCTTCGCGAGGAGGGTGTGGACGCGGGCTTCGACATCTATCATGAAGTCATGGGAGTATCCGTTATCACCGTAATTCTTCCGGCCTGGTATCAGTCCATGGAGCCGGCACAGCGAAAAAGGCTTTTCAATAAACTGAAGCTGAGGATCCTGTGCAATGCCTCCGGTAAGCTCCTGGGTTTTGGCTTCAATGATATTGAGATAGCCTATATCGCAAAAGATTCTAAACGGTTTGAGGGTAAAACGGTCCGCCGGATTGCCCGGGAAATGAACGAATCAGATCTGGATACCTACCTTTATCTCTGCGAAAAGAGCGGCTTCAAAGGCCGTGTAAACATGGGGCCCTACAGTACGCCCGAAATTATCAGTGAACTTTCAAAGGACGATCATTGCCTTTACATGACGGATGCGTGGGTGGAGGAAAACGGAGTCCAGAATCCGGCAATTTATGATTGCTTTCCGAAGTTTCTCAGGGCTTCACTTTTAGGTACCGGCGATACCATGGCGCGGACGATCCGAAAAATGACAGGGGGCGTTGCGGACAGATTTTCGCTGAAAGACAGGGGATATGTCAGAGACGGGTGCTTTGCCGATCTTACTGTGTTCAACGAGGAAAAGCTGAAAAGCGCGGAGCCGGACCAGGGAAAATCCTTTGGGATCGAAAAAGTATTTATGAATGGGAAACTGGTGCTTGAGGACGGTCATATTGATGCGGCATTACTAAGAAATGCAGGTCATGCGGTAAGGAGCATCAGTGCCGCAGTCTGAGCATGCCGGTTACAACGAGGCGCTGCATATACGTTATAAAAGAAATCCTGGAGCAAGAAATAATAGAAAGGGGATGCAATGGATACCAGCGGAAAAAGTTACGATCTGAAGAAGGAATTGATTCGCTCTGTTAAATTCGGATTATTCTCTCTCTCGGCAGGAATCATAGAGATAGCGGCGTTTTCTCTGCTGAATGAGCTGACAAACTGGCCTTACTGGCCGTGCTATTTGCTGGCGTTGTTTTTGTCTGTTTTGTGGAATTTTACCCTGAACCGCCGGTATACGTTCCGGTCCGCAAATAATATACCCGTCGCCATGTTAAAGGTACTCGGCTTTTATTGCGTGTTTACTCCCGCGTCAACGCTTCTCGGCAGTTACCTTGCGGATACGCTCCTGTGGAACGAATATCTGGTTACGCTGCTTATTATGCTGTCCAATTTTGTTCTGGAATTTTTATATGACAGATTTTTTGTCTTCCGTAAATCCATTGATACCAACCATTTGGCACAAAAGAAATGATATGATTGACGCAATATTCATGCTTTGAGCATACTTTTAACATACTTTCAAAAACCTGCCGCCAAGGCCTTGCCGGCTTTGGCGGCAGTCTTTTTTTGTCTCCTCAGGATACGTTGCGTACTGCCGCCTGCTACGCTACAAATCCTTTGCCAGAAGATTTTCCGGTATTGTGCAGGCCAATAAAAAATGGTACGATTACATCAGGAA
>DATMXY010000415.1:0-13341 GCA_035561275.1 Anaerovoracaceae bacterium
TTTATTATCAATCGGAAAAGAAGATCGCAGCACCGATCCTTCAAGCCAACGCACCCGTTCAGAACGGTCTTCTCAACAACTCACGGAAACCGGATCCATTTACCAATTTTGGCTGTTGTAGCCTTGCAATGCGCAAAAATACATCAAAATCAATGGAGGTAAAGAATGAAGAAGTTATTGTGTGTACTGTTGACGGTCCTGATGGTGGCATCTCTTACAGCCTGCACCATGGATGGCGGAGACAACGGTGCGACGCCTGCGGCAAGCCCTGCGGCAGATGCCAGCGCAGCGGTAGATGCAGCTACGGGAGGCGAAACGCCTGCGGCCTCCCCCACCGCAGGGGAAGATCAGTTCTATCTTGGCTACGCGGCTCCCGGCCTTGGCTCCGAGTATCAGATGATGGTTTATGACCAAATGGTTGCGCAGTGTGCAGAGCGCGGCATCAAGCTGGACGTGCTGTCCTGCGAGGGTGATGTTTCCCTTCAGACGCAGCAGGTTGAAAACTTTATCACAATGGGCGTGGATGCTATCATTATTTACCCGGCGGACCAAGCCGCAGTCGTAGATGTTCTGAAGCAGGCCCGCAGCAAGGGTATCCGTGTTGTCGTTAACGATGCGGACGACACGATGGACCCCGAAGCCTATGATGTTCTGATGAGCGCTTCCGGTTTCGACATGGGAGATGTGGCTTGCAAACTGGCCGCAGAGTGGATTGACACGACATTCCCCGATGCCAAGCCCGGTACGGTTAAGGTCGCCGTTTTCGGATTCTGGCTTACCGATTACTTTGGGCAGCGCTGCGACGTCATGATGGACATCGCTTCTTATACGGATAAGGCAGTTGTTGTGGAATCCTATAACCCCGGCGCCGACAACTATACCACGATGATCCCGCAGTACGCCAGCATCCTGGTCCAGCAGCATCCGGATATCGCATGCGTCTTAAGCTTCACCGATACGTTTGCGATCATGGTGGACGAGGTGTTTATGCAAAATAATTTGGATTATTCGAAAATCGGTCAATTCACGGTCGATCGTACGGATGAGTGCCTGAACCGTATCAAGGGCTCCGTGAACAATACGTCCACGATCCGCGGTACCGCAGTTCCCGGTCTGAATATCGTATCCGAAGTTCTGGATGCGGCGATGGGGCTGGATGACGGCGGCAAACTGAACGAAAAGAAGCAGTGGTCAGTGGAAGTCCTTCCTGTGACTGCGGCGAATGTTGACGAACTGCTTAAGTAAAGGCTGAAAGTAAAGAATCGACGAGGGAGCGCCGCTCCGACCCGGCCATGCGGATGAAACGGTACGGCGCTCCTTTTCAGGAACTTTTTGGAGGTGCGCAGTTGGCTACGATCCTAAAGTTGCAAAACGTTACAAAACGGTATCCGGGCGTGCTGGCACTGGATGATGTGTCGCTTTCATTTAAAAAAGGGGAAGTCCACGCTTTGATGGGAGAAAACGGTGCGGGAAAATCCACCTTGATCAAAGCGGTCTCGGGCGCTATTTCTGTCGATCAAGGAAGTTTTGAGGTGGATGGCAGACAATATGACGCGCTTACGCCCGCAGAGTCCATAAAGGCGGGCATCTCCGTAATTTATCAGGAATTCAATCTGGTACCGTCCCTTTCGATTGCCGAGAATATTTTCCTCGGTAAAAAGATCGGCGGGAAGATCAAGGTGGATTTTGCGGAGATGCACCGCAGAGCAGCGGAAGTCTTCGCGCAGTTCGACATTGAAATCGATACGCACACGATGGTTTCAAGGCTGTCCACAGCCCAGATGCAGATCGTGGAGATTGCTAAGGCGATTTCCAAAAACGCCAAGGTCATCATTATGGACGAGCCTACCGCAACACTGGCGATGGCGGAAGTGGATTACCTGTTTAAGATCATCCGCCGCCTGAAAGAATCCGGCATTACGATCCTATATATTTCTCATCGTATTGATGAAGTGTTTGAAATATCGGATCGGATTTCCGTACTTAGGGACGGACGCTATATTGCCACGCGGAATACGGCGGAGACCAATCGTCACGAACTGGTGAATTTGATGGTTGGACGTCAGCTTGACGAGACCTATCCGGCACGAGAGCTCCACTCCGATGAAATTGTTTTAGAAACGCGCGGTTTATGCGGAAACGGCGTCTATGACATTGATATGAAACTGCATCGGGGGGAAATTCTGGGGCTCGGAGGGCTTATGGGCGCAGGACGCAGCGAACTTGCAAAAGTGCTGTTCGGCGCAGCCAAAAAGGATAATGGGGAGATATGGCTGGACGGGCGGAAAGTGGATATCCGTTCCCCCTATCAGGCAATTACCCTTGGGATCGGCCTGATACCGGAAGATCGCAAACGCGAAGGCGCTTTTTTGGAATATGCGATAGATTGGAACATCTCTATTATGAGCGTCCGGCAGATGGCAAAGCACGGCGTCGTGCGGCAGGCCGATGTGGACGAACTCAGCAAAACCTATTTTAAAAAAATCAAAATCGTTGCTCCAAGTTCAAAACAGCTGGTGAAGAATCTTTCCGGCGGCAATCAGCAGAAGGTCGTATTGGCAAAAGTCCTGGCTGCCAGAACAAGGATCATTATCTTTGACGAGCCGACCCGCGGCATTGACGTCGGCGCCAAACAGGAAATCTACAACCTGATGGCTGAGCTGTGCGAAGAAGGCATCTCCATCATTATGATCACTTCGGATATGGAAGAATTGCTGGGAATGAGCGACCGCATTTTGGTACTGCACGAGGGAAGAAAAACCGGGGAGCTTTCGCACGGCGAGTTTAGCCAAAGCCGCGTGCTGGAGCTGGCCTCAGCGATAAATTGTTAGCTTGGAGGATACTGAAACATGAGCAATAAACGTTGGTCCATAGGTGATTTTCTACAGAGAAACATGGCCTGGGTGCTTCTGGCGGTCATCTGCATTATTTTCGGCATAACCTCCGATAACTTTTTCAGTATCGCCAACATATTAAATATTCTTTCGCAAAATGCATACATCATCGTCGCCGGTATCGGCATCACCTTCCTGATGATGTCGGGCGCTATGGATCTTTCCGTGGGATACGTCATGTCGACCTGCGGCGTGATCTGCGCAACGATGCTTTCCATCTGGAACTTTCCGGTCTGGATCTCAATTGTGCTGACGCTGACCCTCAGCATTGCGATTGCGCTGTTGAATACGTTCCTCGCGATTAAGCTTAAACTGCAGATTTTGGTCGTATCCATCGCTACGATGACCATTTTTCAGGGCGTTTCGTACCTGGTCAGCCATTCGAAATCGATCTCGAATTTCCCTCTGGTGTTTAAGTTCATCGGGCAGGGACGAATTCTTGGGATACCGTTAGCAATCATTATTACGGCAATCTGCTTTGTGGTCATGAGCTTTGTGCTGAATCATACATACTTCGGGCGCTACGTTTATGCGCTTGGCGGAAATGAAGAAGCGGCGCATCTTGCCGGTATAAGCGTAAAGGGTATGCGCTATGCCATCGCTACGATCACAGGTTTCTTCGTGGGTCTTGCCTCGATCATGCTCATCTCCCGCCTCGGCGCCGCGCAGTCCATTGTAGGTCCCGGCACCGAGTTCAGCGTAATTACCGGCGTCTTTCTGGGAGGCGTTTCGATCCGCGGCGGCGAGGGAAAGCTTTCGGGCGTGCTGGCCGGTATCCTTTGCATTTCCATTCTGTCAAACGGCATGCAGCTTGCCGGCATCAATATTTACTACCAGTACATTGTGAAGGGCCTGATCATGATCATTGCGATCGGTTTCGACGTATTTCAGCTGAGCCGGCGTAACGTGATCAAAAACCAGCCCGCGGTAAAATAGCGGATCATCCGTACCATTCAGCAAGCAATCTTGCAGGAAAGTGAGGATTAAGTATGAAGGATTACACGAATTACAGGAAGTATCTGGAACCTTTTTACGGGGAGGTTGCACCTTGGATCGCCATCGGCGAACCCCAGGCGATGGATTTTAAAAATCCAGGCGTATGGCGCCATCGGGAGAATTTAGAGACAATTGCGGCATTTACAGCTCTGTACAAGCCCCTTTGCTGCTACGAGCCGATGATGCGCATTAAGATCACGGATAAAACCGTGATACGGGACGGCTACCCCATCCATGTACGCATCTACCACCCCGAAGGAGAAGGTCCGTTCCCGATTATGGTGTTCTATCACGGCGGCGGCTGGTGCATGAACAGCGTCGAAGTATACGATCATATTCCGCGATATTTTGCAAAGTTCGGCGGCATGGTTGTCGTATCGGTGGATTATCGTCTGGCACCGGAAAACCCATATCCGGCCGGTATGGAAGATGCTTATGCCGCACTGTGCTGGACGGCGGAAAATGCGGAAAGCTTCAAAGGCGACAAGTCGCGGCTCGTCGTCTGCGGCGACAGCGCCGGCGGCAATTTGTCCGCGGTCATGTGCCTTGTCACGCGTGACAGAAAGGGGCCTGCCATCCACGGGCAGATTTTGATCTATCCCGCAACAATTCTTAATATGGCGAGTCTGAAAACCAAAAGCGCGGAGCGCTACGCCAAGGGTTACTTTTTGGATTTGGACGGTGGATCCGATCAGCCAATGCCGTACTGCACGGATCCGGCGCAGTTATTGGAGCCTTATGTATCACCTATGCTGGATGACAGCCTGAAAGGCCTTCCCAAAGCCTGCTTCATTTCGGCGGAATGCGATCCGATATTGGATCAGGCACTGATGTACGCGGCACGGCTTGAAGATGAAGGCGTGCAGGTGGAATATCATCTGTATGAAGGGGCGATCCACGCCTTCATCAACCGGCCGTATCAGCAGACTTTCGAAGCATTCCATGCCATTATTAATTTCGTAAAGACCATCTGATACGGGATTCAGTTCCGGAGCATGAAAGAGAGAACAATATGAAAAGTGCAGTTTTGTATGCATTGAGGGATATGAGGATTGAGGAGCGCCCGATTCCGATGCCCGGATCGGACGAGATCCTGATCCGTGTATCCGCCTGCGGTATCTGTGGGACGGACGTACATATTTTTGAAGGTGACAAGGGTGCGGCGGATAATCCGCTGCCGATCGTACTGGGACATGAACTCGCCGGTACTGTTGAAAAGACCGGCAGCAGAGTGACCGGGTACGCACAGGGGGATCACGTTTGTGTGGATCCCAATGTACTGTGCGGCCATTGTGGATACTGCCGCGGCGGCATCGGTCATTTCTGTGAACATATAACGGGGATCGGCACAACGGTTGACGGCGGCTTTTCCCAATACTGCGTAGTGCCGCAGCGGGCGGTCTACCACTTGGCGCCGCATATACCCTTCAGTGCCGGAGCCATGTCGGAACCGCTATCCTGCTGCCTCCATGGTATCGATATGTGCGGGATAAAACCGGGCGAAAACGTCGTCGTGATCGGCGGCGGAATGATCGGCTTATTGATGATACAGCTGGCAAAGATCTCCGGCGCGGCATTTACCGCTCTGGTGGAACCGGTAGAATCCAAGCGCGCGGAAGGAAAGCGGCTTGGTGCGGATCTTTGTATGGATCCCGCTTCGGAAGATATTTTAGAGACGCTTGCAAAGAACGGCGTTCGCCGTGTCGGCGTTGTGATTGAGTGTGTCGGGAAGCCGGCCACGATCGAACAGGCAATCGGGATCGCCGGAAAGTATTCCACGGTGATGATGTTCGGCCTTACGAAACCCGAAGAAGAAGTGCATATTCTTCCATATGAGATCTTCCGTAAGGAAGTGGTTTTGAAGGCTTCCTACATCAATCCCTATACGATCGGCCGCGCGATCGATCTGATCAGCAGGGAGAAGGTTGACGTAAGCTCCATGCTCGCCGAGGTCATTCCGCTGGAACGGCTCCCGGAAGTTCTTTCAAGCAGTACGCTGCGCAGCAAGGGAAAATTCGTGGTAGACCCATGGAAGTGACAATTGCATTCGAAAGGAGACTAAGCTGATGGCGTTATTTGAATGTCATATGTTTTCAAAAGAGCTATTTTCCAGCGTAACGGTAAACGTCATACTGCCAACGCCGAACGCCGGTATGGAGCCAGGAAACGACAAAGCAACGCTTCCGCGTGACGGTGAGAAATATCCCGTACTCTATCTGCTGCATGGGTTTTCTGCCGACTGCACCGATTGGCTGCGCGGCAGCGCGATCGAACGATATGCGCAGGCTCGGCATCTTGCGGTTGTAATGCCTTCGGGTGGGAACAGCTTTTATCAGGATCTCCCAAGCGGGGCACATTACGCGGGTTTTGTTCTTGATGAGCTTCCGGCGTTCGTCCGGAGCGTCTTCCCGATATCCGCAAAACGCGAGTACAACTATATCGCGGGGCTCTCCATGGGCGGGTACGGCGCGGTGATGCTGGCGCTGCGGCGTCCATCGCAGTATTCGGCCATGGCAAGCCTTTCAGCCCCGCTGACCAGTCTGCGGGAAACATTTTCCGAAGAATTGATCAGCTCTGTGAACATGCCGGTCAAAGGGTTTATGGAAGAAGCCTTCGGCTCAGGGTTTGCCAACTATACGCCGGAAACGGACGATATCCCCACGCTTTTAACAAATGCGCTCAAGGCAGGGGTTCAGGTGCCGCGGCTATATCAGTGCTGCGGTACGGAAGATCCGGTTTACGGACCGAACATCGCGTTCCGCGACTTTGCACGTACGCTGGACTTCGACTATACCTTTACGGAGGGACCGGGTGTGCACGATTTTGACTTCTGGGATCCGTACATCAAAAAGATCATTGACTGGATTGATCCGGACGAAGGCTTTGTAATCTGACGGCAACCTTGAAACCGAAACATACGGCCGAGTTTTTTACCAATGCAAATACTGGGGCATGGAGACGAAAGGAAACGATAATGGGAATCCTTGAAAAGATGAGCTTAAAGGGAAAGAGCGCTTTTGTGACTGGGGGGGCCCGGGGCATCGGCAAGAACATAGCTATAGCGCTTTCGGAAGCGGGAGCAAAGGTGGCGGTGGTGGATGTGGATATCGCTGAGGCGGAAAAGACTGCCGCCGCAATCCGCGATACCGGCGCCGAATGTATTGCCGTGCAGGCGGACGTTACGGATCAGGCGCAAGTCAACTCTATGGTCGCAAAGGTTGTAGAAACTTTCGGGAAGCTGGATATTGCTTTTTGCAATGCCGGCATCTGCATGAACATCCCGGCGTCCGAAATGACGCCGGAGCAGTGGAACCGCGTGATCAGCATCAACCTCACGGGCGTATTCCTGACCGCGCAGGCGGCCGGGAAGCAGATGATCCTCCAGGGCGGCGGCGGAAGTATCGTAAATACGGCCTCCATGTCCGGTCATATCGTAAATGTACCGCAGCCGCAATGCTCGTATAATGCCTCCAAAGCGGGTGTTATCCAGCTTACAAAGTCGCTTGCGGTCGAGTGGGCCGAACATGGCGTGCGTGTGAACTGCATCAGCCCGGGCTATATCGGAACCGAACTGACGCTGGCTTCGCCCACGCTGAAGCCTCTGATCGAAAAGTGGAACCAAGTAGCGCCGCTGCACAGACTTGGCCGTCCCGAAGAGCTTCAGGCCGTGGCGGTGTATCTTGCGGGAGACGCCAGTTCCTTCACAACCGGTTCGGATTTCGTTGTTGACGGAGCCTTTACCTGCATTTAGCAAATTGCAAGGGAAACGCCGGTAGTGGCACAAGGAGTCGGCTATGAACAATAACGCAAAACAGCAGCTGCAAAGCGGCAGACCAGTTCTGGGCATTGAGCTGGGCTCGACCCGCATCAAAGCGGTATTGATCGGAGAGGATCACGCGCCGCTTGCTTCGGGAAGCTTCGAATGGGAAAGCTGCCTTGAAAACGGAATCTGGACATATCATCTGAAAGATGTTTTGACCGGTCTGCAATCTGCATATGCGGATCTTGCGGCAAAGGTGCTGCAGCAATACGGCGAACCGCTTAAAACTGTCGGCGCGATCGGGATTTCCGCCATGATGCACGGCTATCTGGTTTTCGATCGGGATAAGCGCTTACTGTCCCCTTTCCGCACCTGGCGCAATGTCATGACCGGACAAGCCGCCGAACAGCTGACGAGGCTGTTTGATTTCAACATTCCCCTTCGGTGGAGCGTTGCACATCTCTACCAATCGATTCTAAAGGAAGAACCACATGTACATCAAGTCGATTTCATGACGACGCTTTCGGGCTATGTGCATTGGCAGCTGACGGGTAAAAAAGTGCTGGGCATCGGCGATGCTTCCGGCGTTTTTCCGATTGACAGCAATACCGGCAGCTATGATGCAGGCATGCTGCAGAAGTTCAACACACTCTGCTCGAAATACGGGATCGACTGGAAGCTGGAAAACATCCTGCCGCGGGTTTTGCGGGCCGGTGAGGACGCTGGGGTTCTGACAGAAACCGGCGCACAGCTGCTCGATCCTACCGGAACGCTGCGCGTCGGGATACCGCTGTGCCCGCCCGAGGGCGATGCAGGTACCGGTATGGCTGCAACCGACAGTGTTACCGAGCGGACTGGAAACGTCTCCGCCGGCACCTCGATTTTCGCCATGGTGGTACTGGAAAAGCCTCTCTCCAAGGTATATCCGGAAATCGACATGGTCACGACGCCGTCCGGAAAACCTGTGGCGATGGTCCATTGCAACAATTGTACCAGTGATTTGGACGCATGGGTGAGAGTGTTTGGCGACTTGCTTCGATCCGTTCATGCGGAAGTGCCGAGACATGTTCTTTATGACGCCGTATATCGGGAAGCGCTTGCGGGGGAAGATGACTGCGGCGGCGTGCTTTGTTACAATTATGTATCCGGTGAACCGATCACCGGCTTGGAGGAAGGCCGGCCGATCGTTGTGCGCAATCCCGACACCCATTTCACTTTGGGCAACTTTATGCGCGCCACCCTGTTCTCCGCCATAGCGTCGCTTCGCCTGGGCATGGATATCCTGACTGAGAAAGAGCAGGTAAAGCTGGAACAGCTGCTTGGCCACGGCGGACTGTTTAAGACGGAAGGCGTCGGACAGCAGCTGATGGCGGCAGCGTTGAACGTCCCGGTCACAGTGATGGAAAGTGCGGGAGAAGGCGGCGCATGGGGAATTGCACTCCTCGCCGCGTATCATGTCTTCCGCAACGATACCGAATCGCTGGAAGAATATCTGTCCGACCGTGTCTTCGCGAATTATTCAGGTTCCAGAGCGGAACCGAAAGAAAAAGCCGTTTGTGGCTTCGCCGATTACATGAAACGATATATCGCAGGCCTGGCGGTCGAAAAAACAGCGGTCGAGACGCTCTGACATGCCGGCCGCCCGGTACGGGTGCAGCCATATACGAACAGCGGGAAAAGGCTGGCAACCGGTCGCAAGTTGTGGAGAAATATATGCTTGATGTTACAGCGATGGGCGAGATCCTAATTGATTTTGCAGCCAGAGAGAGCGATTCGCAAGGCTACCCGATTTTGCAGGCAAACCCAGGCGGTGCCCCCGTGAATTTCCTCGCAGCTTTGAGTGCGTATGGCACAAAAACCGCGTTTATCGGCAAAGTCGGAGCGGATGCCTTCGGTGATCTGCTGATGCATACTCTTAAAAAAGCGGGAATCAATACCCGCGGCGTTTTGCAGGATGAGAACGTGTTCACCACACTTGCTTTTGTTACATTCGACAAAAATGGGGAACGGATATTCAGCTTCGCAAGGAAACCGGGAGCCGATTCCGTGCTGCACCCGAACGAAATCGATTTATCCATACTTGATGAAACTCGGGCGTTCCACTTTGGCACGGTGAGTATGACGAAAGAACCGGCACGTACTACCACAATACAAGCTGTGACATATGCAAAGGCACTGGGAAAACTGCTGACTTTTGATCCCAATCTTCGCTTTACACTATGGGACAGCCGTATTGATGCGAAAAACGCGGCGATTTGGGGATTTCAGCAGGCAGATATCGTGAAAATAAGCGACGAGGAAACAGAATTTCTTTGGGAAGGCCGTTCCAAAGAGGAGGTCGCCGGTATACTTCTGAACAAGTACGGCGTAAAGCTCGTGCTGATTACGATGGGCGCCAACGGCTGTTATTTGCAAAACAGACTTGCCGGTGCAGAGGTGAAGAGTATCCGGACAAAGCCGATCGATACGACGGGCGCGGGGGATATTTTCGGCGGAAGCGCTTTGAGCTTAATGCTTTCTAAGGAAAAAGCACCGGAGGAATTAACGCAAGAGGAGCTGATCGAGATTGCAGGCTTCTCTTCCGTTGCGGCTGGGCTATCTACGGAACGGTTTGGTGGGATATCGAGCATACCGTCCGAAAGCGAAGTCCTGCAACGGCTTTCGATGGAAAAGGAGCTTCTTATCAAGGCGGTTAATTTGGGATGAGTTCAGTCCTAAACACCTAAGCAATAGGGCCGCAACAGCGAGCTGCGGCCCTATTGCTATTTATGCCGTTTATGCTTATCTCTGTCCCAGCTCGCCGTCGAGGATGTATAACCCCGTCCACTGGCCGTTTATGCGCTCCAAGCGCTCCACGAGAACGGTGAAGGTATCCTCTTCCTCGATCTGCTCATCTACAAACCATGCGAGCATGTTGAGCACGCGCTGGTCCTTTGCCTCGCGCGCCTCCTCCACGAGCGCATGGATGCGCGAGGTCACGATTTTTTCATGGGCAAGCGCCTTCTTGAAGGCCTCGTCGATGGAGTTAAATTTGCCGTCTCCGGGGTCAAGCGCGCGGTATTTTATGCCGTAGCCCGTTTCCTGCAGGAATTTCTTAAACCTTTCGGCATGCTCCACCTCCTCCTTCGCCTGACGGTCGAAGAAATGATCCAGACCCTTCATGTTCAGCGAATTTACATAGGCCGCCATCGTTGCGTAAATATAGGCGGATTCCAACTCAAAATTCATTTGCTCGTTTAGACCGTCATAAAGTTTATTCATATCTCTCTTCCTTTCGCGCCCCGTAAGCCGCGGGGCAAATTTGTTCCTATCTTCATTATAATCCCCTTTTTTGCGAATACAATGTCATTCCCCCCGTTGTGTGACAAAGTAACATAAGGAACATATCGCCCTTACAGCAGCTTTTCATACGCGTAAAAGTCCGTATCGTACATATGTACTTTCCCGAGCTTCATGTACGCCATGCGGTCATAAAGGCGAAGGCTCGCAGGGTTCGTGAGCGACGCAAGGTGGCGCGTGGCCAAATAGCCTTCCTCTTTTGCCTCTTCGGAAATAAGGCGCATCATATGCTCGCCCATATGCCGTCCTTGGTACTGCGGCTTCACGCACAGCCGCGCAAGCGCGCACGACTTTTTTTGCGTCCACTTAATGCCGCATTCGTCAAGATCGTCCTCCTCCAGCATCGACACCACCGCAAGGAGCTCGCCGTTATAACGAAGCGTATACAGCGCGCCGTTTGCAATGTCTTCGTCGATAAACGCACGGTTTGGATAATCGTCATCCCAATCGGTAGTGCCATTCCCGCGTCCATGCTCCTTGACGGCGATGTAAAGCGCCTCGATCTCGTCCGCATCCGATCGGGCGGCGCACGAAAAAATGCAATCCTCAAAAAATGCTTCCATTCTGCACTCTCCTTCTAAAAATCTCATTCAAAAACCCCTTACGGGTTACAATATCCGCACCATTTTGCACGTCCATTCAGGCGGCAGCCACGCTTCCTTCTTCTTTGCGCCGTTTTGACAAAAAAACGACAAAAATACATATTTTACTGCCCTATCCTTGCGAAAAAGGCGGTGTTACAATTTATACCATAACAAACCGCAAAAAGCATCCCATTTCTTACGCAATTTATAAAATACAACAGAATCAGGAGGACTGCAAATGGCAAAATACCGTATTCTCTTGGCGGATGGAAGCCTACAGTTTCAAACCGCGGTGCGGGACTATTTTACCGCGCAGGAACAGGTTGCGCAGGTAGACGCCGTGTCCGACGGACAAGCAGCTCTCGACGCCCTCCGTTCCGGGCACTACGACGTACTCATCTGCGACCTCATCATGCCGCGGCTGGACGGTTTTGAGCTTTTGGAGCGGCTCAAAGCCGGACTTGTGGAAAACCCGCCGGCGACCATTGTGGTAAGCGCCATGCGCCATGAGGATATGGTGCGGCAGGCCTGCACCCTGGGCGCAAAATACTTCATGGTGAAACCCGTCGAGCCCGACACGCTGTTCAAGCGTATGCTCGACATGATGGAAAGCACGTACAACTACCGTTCCCAGGTATGCACCATGAGTTCGCAGCCCAAAACGCTCGACGAAAAGATCACCTCGGTGTTCCTCGTGATCGGCATCCCCGCGCATATCAAGGGCTACCATTATCTGCGCGAAGCCGTGCGCATGGTATACTTTGAGCCCGAGATCATCAACCGCATCACCAAGGAGCTTTATCCGGGCATTGCCAAGCGCTTTTCCACCTCCGCATCCAAGGTGGAACGCGCCATCCGCCACGCCATCGAGGTAGCGTGGACGCGCGGCAAGATCGAAAACATCAACCAGCTCTTCGGCTACAACATCTACTCCAAAAACGACAAGCCCACCAACGGCGAGTTCATCGCGCTCGTGGCGGATAAACTCATCATGGAGAACGCACGCGAAAAAAGCGCCCGCGGCGAGATACAAAATGTGATTTAATAATAAGATTTGGATTCCGGCGCGCGGCCTATTGGCCGCGCACTGTGTAAAACGGGGCTTTGGGCCAGCCCTGCCCAAAGCCCCGGAGCCATGTCTGTCATGAAAGTTTCGTTGTCATAAAAGTTGCATTTGCTTCATTTTTCGACAGCTTGTCCACGCTCATATGCAGTATGCCACGCATATTTTTGCGTGGTCTTTTATGTTTATAATGATTTTCCACGGGACGCTCCCAAGTTATTCACACTTGCCTTTTCCCGATACGCGCCTGTCCGGTGGATAACTCTGTGGGTATTGTGGATAACTCACCGTATACGGAGCTTGTATATGCAACCGCATATACATTGCAACCTACTCCGTGTTATCCTTCGTTCCATGATTACGGTTACATTTTTTCCTGCATTTTTTCTTTCATTTTTTGTTTTGTAACTTATTGCAACTTCGGTTGAAGTATTCATATTTTAATAGCTTGGCTCATATGGTTTTAAAGAAATAAGATGCTTTGCGCGCCCTTTTTCCGCCGTTTTGCGGCCGGAGGGCGGCGGCGGATATTGAAAGCTATGCGAATTCGGAGAGGAGAACAGGCATGGAGTTAATGTGGAACGATCTGGATGTGAGCCGCGTGACGGGCAGCACCGTGTCGCAGGCGCTTGTCGAGGGGAGCATCCCCATGCCGGAGGGACGCTCGGCTTCCGAGGTGCTTGATTCCAACGGTTTTGTGGAGGT
>DATMXY010000416.1:0-5650 GCA_035561275.1 Anaerovoracaceae bacterium
TGGTTATAAAGCAGTGTTTTATCATTTTATCAATGTTTTTTCTGGGTAACGTCATTGCGGAGACGCTGCATTTGCCGATCCCCGGCAACGTTCTGGGTTTTGCGCTGCTGTTTGCCGCCCTCTGCGGCAAAGTAGTCAAGCTGCATCAGGTGGAAAAGGTAAGCGATCATATCACCGGCAATCTGGCTTTATTCTTTGTGGTGCCCATCGTCGGCATCATGGTGCACAAGGATCTCATTAAAGACCAGTTTGCATATATTTTTATACCGCTGGCCGTGAGCATCCTCATCGGTTTTTTTACCGCGGCGAAAGTCACCGAGCTGTTAATCAGGCGGGAAGGGAAGAAATTAACGACTGCGGAAAGGGCGAAAAACGGTGACAGGGATGATCAATGAATTCTTTCAGTCAAACCCCGTATCGGGGTTGCTCCTGACAGTCGGATGCTATTGGTGCGGACAGGCTTTTTACAATAAGACAAGGTGGACATTTTTCCAGCCGATCCTTACAGCCTCGGTTATTATTATTTTCTTTCTGTATTATGCGAAAATACCCTATGACGTCTATTACGAACAGAATGCCGTCTTGAATTATATCCTGCCGCTCACCGCCGTTGCGTTGGCGATTCCGCTTTACCGCAACCTGGCTGTATTGAAACGCCATGCGCTGCCCATATTGGCCGGCATTACAGCCGGAACCCTTGCGACCATGGGCGCCCTCCTTGCGGCGTGCAGGCTGATGGGAACTGACGAAAAAATACTGGTCACCATGCTGCCCAAAAGCGCCACCGCACCCATTGCCATGGGGATTTCGGAGATCGTCGGCGGGATACCGTCGCTGACCGTTTCCCTTGTCGTGACCACGGGGCTGATCGGCGGCGTCTTCGGGCCGGAACTGCTTAAGCTGATGCGGATCAAGGATGAAGTGGCAAAAGGGATCGCCATCGGTACCATCAGCCACGCCATCGGAACCGCGAGGGCCTTTAAGGAAAGCGAAATACAGGGATCCATGGGCAGTCTGGCAATCGCTGTGGCAGGAGTTTTGACTGCGTTGCTGGCCCCGATTTTTGTTCTGCTGTTGTAACCAGATAATTCCAAATCGAACAAGTCGATTGAATTAAAACCTCCGAATGTATGAATTCTCCGAAATAAGGAGATAATACTCTCGGAGGTGTTTTAAATGCGATTGAATAACAAAAAGCCAAATGACCGGGTAGCTGTTGCACTTGTATTATGTTTCTGTGTGGTTGCAATTGCCTCAATATTCACGATGAGGTCAAATTTCAGCCAGCTTGACCTGGATAATGAAGATGATATTAATATTGCTCAAGAGGATAATCAGCAGGGAACGGGGGAGCAGAAGGTCATTGAGCCGGTTCCCACCGTTGACAGTACGGCGCAGAAGCCGGATACGGCGGAAAACCAGCCGGCAAAGCCTGAAAAGAGTAGAACCCCTGCTTTTACAGTTCCTGTAAAGGGTCAGGTCTCAAAGGAATTTTCCGTGGAAATACCGATTTATTCCCTTACTTTAGATCAGTACATTGTTCATAGCGGTATCGATATTCAGGCTCCTCCCGACACGCAGGTTGTGGCGGCCGCTGCCGGGACGATCACAAAGGTTTACAATGATGACAAGCTTGGAATTACCATTGAGATATCCCATGGAAACGGTATCGTGACAAAATATTCAAATTTAAGTACAACAAAGATGGTTGAAGAAGGCGACGTCGTGGAAATGGGTCAGCCCATCAGCGGGATCGGAAGTTCGGCCTTGTTTGAAAGCTTAGAGTCTCCGCATTTACATTTTGAAGTATTAAAAGACGGAGTTGCAATTGATCCCATGGAATATGTAAAGTAATTTATGAGCCACAGGCTGCCTGAGAAGGGAGTCTGTGGCTTTCTTTGTACCCTGCCCGGGCGGCTGTCAGGGGCGTTTTCCGACGGAAGTGGCAATAAGCCACTTTTTTTATTGCGTTCCCGGCGCTTAAACGGCAGCGCGGACTTGCTTCGGCGAGATTCCCATACTATAATAATAGGCAAAGAAAGGAAGGGATCGCTATGTTTGACCTGAGAGTTTTGAACAAAGAGGAAATAAAAGAAGTATTGAATATGAACGATGTGATAAAAATCGTCGAAGAGGTGTACCGGCTGAAGGCGGAGGGTGGCACAACGGTTTTTCCGTTGATTTTCCATGAGTTTGAGCCGGGTGCGGCGGATATGGATATCAAGTCCGGATGGTTGAAAGGGTATGACATCTTTGGACTGAAAGTCGTATCCTGGTTCGGCGGGAATGAAAAAAAGGGGATCCCTGCGCTCATCGGCATAATCCTGGTATTGGACGCGACGACAGGGACGCCCATCGGGATCCTTGACGGCGCCCACGTCACCGGAATGAGGACGGGCGCATCCGGCGCCATCGGCGCAAAATACCTGGCGAGAAGCAATTCCGAAACCCTGCTCATGGTGGGCGCCGGACATATCGCGGCATTTGAGATCGCGGCAACCTTGCTGTTATTTCCCACGGTTAAAAATGTCATGATCCATGCCCCGCTGCATCCTGAGCACGCGGACAGGCTGGCCGCTTCCATGCCGGATATTTTAAGGGAAGAGTTCGGTATCACCGTAGACCGGGGCGTCGGGTTCCATGCAGTCAGGGATCTTGAAAATGCGGTGAAGGACAGCGACATCATCATCACGGCTACTCCTTCAAAAACGCCTTTGATCAAAAAGGAATGGGTGAAGCCGGGAACGCATTTCAGCTGCGTCGGCGCGGATATGTCTGGCAAGGAAGAGATCGATCCGGAAATCTTTGCGGACGCCAGGGTATTTACCGACGATACGGAACAGTGTATCAACGTCGGTGAAATCGAAATCCCGGTTGCACGGGGAATATTGAAGCGAGAGGCTATTGCCGGAGAGATCGGCGACGTCGTGACCGGAAGGGTGACCGGACGGGAAAGCGACGGACAGATCACCGTTTTTGACGCGACCGGAACCGCCCTGCTGGATCTGCTTACCGGCAAGCTGGCTCTGGACGCCGCCGCGGAAAAGGAGATCGGAACGATAGTTAAATTATAGAAAACTTAAAAAGAAGGGATTTGCAGATGAAGATCAAGACATTTAAAGTGGAACGATGGATGAACGAATATGAAAACGACGCGATCTACAACCTTGCCGAGACTTGCGTGGATTCCATGACGCTGGGTGAACTGTTGAGTCTGGCGGGAAAAGACCCCGCGGAATTTCTGGCGGGCCTTTCGGACGTTCGCCTGACATACGGAGATATTTATGGTTCGCCGAAGCTGCTGGAGGGGATCGCGTCTCTGTATCAGGATGTGAAAGCGGGAGAGATCCTGCCGACCCACGGCGCTATCGGCGCGAACCACCAGGTGCTGATCTCCGCCCTGGAACCGGGCGATTCCATGATTGCGGCGGTGCCCGCATATCAGCAGCATTATTCCATTCCGGAATCTGTCGGAGCGGAGGTCAATATCCTGAAACTCAAGCCGGAGAATCGTTTTCTGCCTGACTTGGACAAATTGAGAGCTATGGTCAAACTCAGTACGAAGCTGATCTCGTTTACCAACCCAAACAATCCAACCGGCTCCCTGATTCCGGTTGACATGCTGAAGGAAATCGTCGGGATCGCAGAGAGCGTCGGCGCTTACATACTCTGTGACGAGGTCTACCGGGGAATCAGCGAGGATGGGAGCTATATGCCGTCCATCGTCGACTTTTATGACAAAGGCGTCAGTGTCGGGAGCATGTCCAAGACATTTTCCCTGGCCGGGCTGCGCCTGGGCTGGATTGTTTCCAGAGACGACAAGATCATAGAACTGTGCAGAGAGAGAAGGGACTATGATACCATCAGCTGCGGCCGCCTGGACGATCTTTTCGCCGCCGTTGCCCTGGAGCATAAGGATGCAGTCCTGGAGAGAAACCGGAAGATCGTTCTTGAGAACAGAAAGATATTGGAAGAGTGGGTCAACACGGAACCCCATGTGCATTACGTGAGCCCGAAGGCCGGAAATACCGCTCTGGTCTTTTATGATTTCGATATGCATTCCTATGATTTCTGTATCAGTCTGCTGAAAGAAACCGGCGTATTTTTTACCCCCGGTGAATGCTTTGATCTGGATCACTGTTTCCGGATCGGTTACGCTTTCGATTCAAAGACACTGAAGGAAGGTCTGGCAAAGACCAGCGGCTTTATGGCGAAACTGGATTAAATGTAAGGCCATTGATTAATCATCCATTAAACCGCTGAAACGGACTGTTTCGTTGAACGCCCCGACAAGTTGCGCATATTATATATCGAGGCGTACAATATCTACCGCCTCGATATAACGCACAGAGGAAAGAAAATTATCTACAGCCGATAATTTTCTACGATGCGTTATAACAAAGATGATAGATTAAGGGGATGCTTGGATGGTTAATATAAGTCAGATAAACGTTACGGTGCCGCAGGAACTCAAATATACGGTAACCTATGAACAAATGAATATACTGCTTACGTTTCAGAAGCTGTGGACGCAAATATCGATTTGGCTGAGATCCGTACTCGTTGCCACCTTGTATGATTTGCCGAACAGAGAGGCAGTCATCAACGAAGTGTTTAATACGACCCTCTCGTTTTACAATATCTTTCGATTGTTTTATGGCGTGAATATTGCGACGCAGTTTTATAATATGCTCAATCGATATGTCACAACTGCCTGGAGATTGATAGAAGCGTTTGTTGAAAATAACCAGGGGGATATTGACTCAAATACGGTGCAGCTTTATCAAATCGCTGACGAAATGGCTGTTTTTCTTTCTCCGCTCAATATTCATTGGAGCGAAAACCAATGGAGGTACTTACTGAACCAATTTACCAACCTGTTTATCAGTGAAATCATAGCGATGCTGCAGGGAAACTACACGCAGGAGATTGCGATTTTCAACAGGCTCGATGATATAACGGATATCATCGGGAGCTATATGGCAAGGGGGATACTGAGCAGCGAACCCGCTCCCGGTTCAAGGTGAAAATTCCGCATTATGTTTGAAGCATGGTGATTGGGATTATCGGCTTTGGGTTGGCAGTGTGCTCTCCGATTACTTTCTCCATCCAGATCATGTCATACCAGGTGCTAAATTTGTAGCCGCATTTCGTAAAATGCGCTACTTTTTTATAGCCTAAATGCTCGTGAAAAATTGCGCTGGTATTATCGAGATGGGCGTCGCTGACCGCCGTATACGCAATACAGGCGTTTAAATTAATGATATTCTGACGTTTCAGCACATCTTCCAGGGCAAGATACAGCTTTTTGCCAAGACCCGATCCTCTGTGATCCTGCTTCAGATATATGCTCGTTTCGACTGCCCAGTCATAGGCGGCACGTTTGTTGAAAGCGGACGCGTAAGCATACCCGACGATACTGTTATTTTCGACTGCAACCAAATACGGATATTTCCGCAGGGTATCATGAATCGCCTGTGAAAATTCTTTGGCGGAAGGCACAGCATATGCAAACGTAATGGAGGTATCCGTAACATACGGCGCGTAAATTGCCTGAAGTTCTTCGGCATCCGTTACGGAAGCCATGCGAATTGAAATTTCCATATTCATAATCGTCCTTTGTAATAAAAATCTGCTGACAGTATAGCAA
>DATMXY010000417.1:0-2695 GCA_035561275.1 Anaerovoracaceae bacterium
ATAATAAAGGATATTATTTCAAGGAGGAACAGTGAATGGCCGTGAACGAAAAAAGTGAAGGCGCCGGCGAACAAACCGCATCGAATTTTATTCATAATATTATAGATAAGGATCTGGAAAACCAAACCTACGGCGGCAGGGTTTACACCAGATTTCCTCCGGAGCCCAACGGCTACCTCCACATCGGACATGCCAAGTCCATCTGCCTGAACTTTACCACGGCGCAGAAGTATGACGGGAAATGCAACCTGCGCTATGACGACACCAATCCGGTGAAGGAAGATACGGAATATGTGGGATCCATTGAAGAGGATGTAAAATGGCTTGGCTTCCAGTGGGAGAAGCTGTTATTCGCCTCCGACTATTTCGATAAAATGTACGAGTGCGCCGTCACTCTCATAAAAAAAGGAAAAGCCTACGTCTGCAACCTGTCTGCGGAAGAGATCAAGCAGCACAGGGGCACCCTGACGGAACCGGGGAAAGAAAGCCCGTACCGGAACAGGTCCGTAGAGGAAAACCTGGAAATTTTTGAAGACATGAAAAAAGGGCTCTATAAAGACGGCGAGATGGTGCTGCGGGCAAAGATCGACATGGCTTCCCCCAACATCAACATGAGGGATCCCGTCATCTATCGGATCGCCCGCGCAGAGCACCACAACACGGGGGACAAATGGTGCATCTATCCCATGTACGATTATGCCCACCCCATCGAGGACGCCATCGAAGGCATCACCCATTCCATCTGCACCTTGGAATTCGAGGACCACAGACCGCTGTACGACTGGGTGCTCCGCGAACTGGAATGGCCGCAGCCGCCCCAGCAGATCGAGTTTGCCAGGCTGAACCTGACCAATACCGTCATGAGCAAGCGGTATCTGAAAGCACTTGTGGATAATGGCAGCGTGGAAGGCTGGGACGATCCGAGGATGCCTACCATCGCAGGGCTGCGCAGAAGAGGCTATACGCCGGAGGCCATCCGGAATTTCTGCGAGAGGATCGGCGTGGCCAAAGCCAACAGCACGGTGGACATCTCCCTGCTTGAGCATTGCATCAGGGAAGATCTGAAAGAAAAGGTCGAGACCCGCATGGTGGTCATGGAGCCGCTGAAAGTAGTCATTACAAACTACCCGGAAGGCGCAAGCGAACTGGTGGATATCGAAAACAGCAAGGAAGACGAAACAAAAGGCGCCCGTAAGGTCAGCTTCTCCGGGGAGATCTTCGTGGACCGGGACGATTTCATGGAAGTTCCGGAAAAGAAGTATTTTCGGCTTTTCCCGGGGAATGAAGTGCGGCTCAAGGGAGCCTACTTCATTACCTGCAATGAAGTGGTCAAGGATGAGTCCGGCAATGTCGCCGAGCTGAGATGCACCTATGATCCGGCGACAAAGAGCGGAAGCGGCTTTGACGCCAGGAAGGTAAAAGGCACCATCCACTGGGTCGACGCGAAGACGGCGGAAAAAATAAAGGTGAGATCCTACAGCTATCTGATGACAGAAGACGAAAACGGCGAGAACGCATTGAACCCCGACTCCATGAGGACTTTTGACGCCCTTGCGGAGCCTGCGCTGAAAGAAGCCAAAGCGGGCGGGCGGTATCAGTTCTTCCGTCACGGCTACTATATCGCGGACGAATATCTCACCAGCGAAAAAGAGAAAGTATTCAATCAGATCGTGGATCTGAAAAGCTCCTGGAAGAAATGAACCGATCAATCAAAATAAAGTGAACTTACCGGAGGGCGGATTATTCTGCCTTCTTTTTTTTTCGCCCTATTCGGCACTGGTAAGCTGTTTGATCAGGTCCATTCGTGGGTTGCAAAAAAGCTGATCAAGTCCTTGCTTGCTCTGTTGATATATTTTTCCTTGGACCATGCGATTGCCAGCTTGGCGTCCGTCGGGGCGTCGCAGGGTATCGTTACAATGTCGGGGTGATCTTTAAAAACATCTTTATAAGTAAACGTACCGATATCGTGATTTTCAAGCAATTTGCGTATCGTGGTCAACTCAAGGGACTGAAGTACGATGATCGGTTTGATATTTGCTCGTTGGAACATTTGATTGACAATAGCCTGATGAGAAGTGCCGTGGCTCAGGATGGCGATGGGTAAATCTGCCAGATCTGCGCAGGATATGTGAGTCTTCTTAGCCAAAGGATGGTTCTTATTGATACAGAAATGGAATTCCGTTTCATAGAAAACATAATGACGGTAATCTGGTGATAGGTTATGCTCCAGCAAAACGGCCAGATCAAGGACATTTTCATCCAGATATTTCAGGGCCTGAGTGGATCCGCATTCGATTATTTCAAGAGAAATATAAGGCAGTTCCCGCATTACGGCAGCATAGATTTCCGGTATCAGGCGGGTTCCCATGATCGGCGGAGCGCCAAGCCGCACCTTTGCATGCGCTTTCTCACTGATATCAGTCACTTCCTGAAAGAAATTATCAATAGTATTCAACAGCCGGTCTGCCATCGTCAGGACCGTTACTCCCTCTTTCGTCAGAACCAGTTTGTTCTTAAATCTGTGAAACAGAATCACGTTTAATTCCTTCTCCAAATCCTTTATCGCCGTGGTTACGGAGGGCTGAGCGATGTTCAATTCCGCGGCGGCCTTTGTGACGTTGCTGTATTTACAGACGGCTTGAAAATATCGCAGCCTGTTTAAATTTGTATTAATGTCCATGGATCGTCTCCAATC
>DATMXY010000418.1:0-7866 GCA_035561275.1 Anaerovoracaceae bacterium
GAACAATATGAAAACCAAATTGTTTAAAGTATTAGCTTTAATTTTAGTCGCAGTATTATGCCTGAGCGCATTGACAGCTTGCCAGAGCGCCGGCAGTCCCGATTCTTCTTCTGATCCTGTTGATACGGCTTCAAATCCGGATACGGCTACAAAAGACGAAGGCGCGGTACTTCGCATCGGCGCTCAGCCATTTCCGCTGTATTCCTCTATTTATGCAGCAAAAGAACTGGGTTTCCTTCAGGAGGAATTTGGCGCGATCGGCGCTGAATTTGTATGGACCGAATTTAATTCCGGCCCGCTGGTGAACGAAGCGGTCGCGGCAGGTACTCAGGACATTGGCTTTATGGCCGACCAGCCGGCTATCGTAGCAAAATCCTCCGGTCAGCCCATTCAAATCATCTCCAATGTGGCATACGGCGAAAAGGCGCTGGCTTTGCTGGTCCCCAAGGATTCCCCAGCCACGAAGATAGAAGATCTGAAGGGGAAAAAGGTTGCCCTGGTGGTCGGTTCCTATGCGCAGCACTTACTGGTACTTTTGCTTGAAAAGGCCGGTCTTACCGTCGACGATATTGAACTGGTCAACCTGCCTGCCAGCGACCAGCCTGCGGCGCTTACCACCGGACAGGTCGACGCCATCGTGATATGGGAGCAGTATATTTCGCAGCTGGAGTCCGACGGTGTGGCCAAGGTGATTGCCGACGGTACAGGTATCAAAAAAGGTAACATGGTTACATACGCGGTAAAAGATTACGCGGAAGCGCACCCGTTGGTGATCCAGGCCTATATCAAAGCCAGCCAGAGAGCTTCCGATTATATTAAAAGCAATCCAAAGGAAGCGGCAGCCGCGATTGCAAAGAATTTCAACGTTACTCCTGAGCTGATGGAGGAAATACTGAAGAAATTCAGTTTTGATCCGGTACTGTCCGACGGGGATATTGCTGAAATCACAAAGGTAAAGGATTACCTCTTAAAAGCGAAAATCATTGAAAACGATATTGATATGAGCGAATTCATCAATACCGCTTACAGCGAGGCAGCGTTAGGGAAATAACACCAGCCAGGTAATGCCAAGTAATAACAATGGACACATGAGAGGCCATACAGGGTCTCTCATGTGTGACTATGGAGACAGTTATGAATTTTTTAAATAATAAACGCGTGAGATTCTGGCTGATATCGCTGATCCTTCCTTTTCTTATGCTTGCCGTCTGGAAAAGCGCCGACCTGCTCGGAATGCTGAAGCCGTATACCATGCCGCCGCCGGAAAAGGTGATAAGCACCGCGATAGAAATGACGAAAGACGGTTCGCTGCAGAAACACATCATTTCCAGTATCATATTGGTGCTGGAAGGTTTTTTTCTTGCATTGGGCGCGGCCTTTGTCATCGGGATCGCCATCGGTCTTTCCAAAAGGGTTGAGGCTTTTTTTGAATTGACCCTTCAGATTTTTAAGCCTATCCCGCCCATCGCGTGGATACCGCTTGCTATTTTGTGGTTTGGGATCGGTGCCGAATCCAAAATTTATATTATCTTCGTGGGGGCCTTTTTCCCTATTTTGCTCAATGTCGTCGATGGAATTCACAATATCGACAGCCGGTATTTTGAATTGGCGAAGGTGTATGAAACACCCAAGCTGAAATTTATATTAAAAGCGGTTCTGCCCGGCGCGCTGCCGCAAATCATGACAGGGATCCGCGTAGGGCTGGGCAACGCCTGGATCTGCGTTGTTGCCGCGGAGATGATCGCGGCGATGGTCGGCGTCGGATACATGCTTACCTACGGGCGCAGCCTATCCAGGCCGGACATGGTTATTCTGGGGATGTTGCTGATCGGGATCATCGGAAAAATAATGGACGACATTTTAAAGTATCTCACAGAAAAGCTCATTAAGTGGGCTTAGAAGGGGCGCTTATGCTTAAAATCATATCCATATCAAATTTAAACAAGAAATTTGACCATAAGGATGGGCCGCTTGAGGTCTTATCCGATTTTAATTTAAAGGTTGAAGAGGGCCAGATCATTTCCATTATCGGAGGCAGCGGCTGCGGAAAAAGCACACTACTGCGTATTTTGGCAGGGCTGGAGACCGATTACGACGGCGAGGTTCTGTTTAAGGGAAATCCGATTAAAAAGCCTTCCCGGGAACGGGGCGTTATTTTTCAGGATCACCGGCTGCTTCCCTGGCTCACGGTGGAAGAAAATATCCGCTTCAGCCTGCCGAACAGCGAGCCGGACAAAGACGGAATTATTAAGAGATATATCGAACTCGTAGGCCTTGGCGGATTTGAAAAGGCTTACCCCAAGCAGCTTTCCGGCGGGATGGCGCAGCGGGTCGCCGTCGCCCGGGCGCTGGCCAACAAGCCGGATGTGCTTTTACTCGATGAGCCCTTTGGAGCGCTGGACGCCATTACAAAAATCAAAATGCAGGACGAATTGATTTCCATATGGAATAAGGAGCCCATTACGATGCTCCTTGTGACCCATGATATCGACGAGGCGATCTACCTCGGCCACAAGGTTGTGGTCATGACGCCGCGGCCCGGCAGGATCAAGAATATCTATAGCATCGAACTAAATGTACCGCGAAGCCGAACGGGCATTGATTTTATAAAGATTAAAGAGACCGTTTACAAAGAATTTTTTGAAACGACCAACCAGCCGTTTGTTTATAATATTTGATCGAGTTTTGCATGCCCGGTGTGACGACTCACCGGGCACATCAGTCATATGGAGGTTTGACATGGACAACACCACTGTATTATCACCGCAGGAACTGCGGATCATCTCAGAAATCACGGAATCCGGGAACGCAAACCGGGCGCTTTTCATTTTAAATAAAGTTAGGGGTTCGAAGCCGTCAATTGACGTTGAACGCGGCCTTTATTTCACGCAGTCCTTTCAGGAAACCGAGGGGCAGCCGCTGATCCTGCGCTGGTCGAAGGCGCTGCTGCATTATGCGAAAAACGCCACGGTCTATATTGACGAGAACCAGCTGATCGTGGGCCGCAGCGGCAAGCCGGGCCGTTACGGCATCCTATACCCTGAGCTGGACGGGAATGTGCTGGGTGACGCCGTCAGCCGGCTGCCTGAACGCGCATACTCCCCTTTCGACATTTCCGATGAGGACGCCAGGATCATAAAAGAGCAGATCGCACCCTACTGGCAGGGCAAAACCTATCATGAGGCGCTTGCCAGGGCGTTGACGCCTGAAACGACCAGCCTTACCTATAACCACGATTTGTCCTCCAGGTTTATCGTAAATGAAACCTCATCCTTCCGCTCCTCCATCCAATGGGTACATGATTACGAGATCGTGCTGAAAAAAGGTTTTCTGGGGATCAAGGCCGAAATGGAGGAGAAATTACTGGCACTGGATGAAAACAGCCCTGTGGACTATACCGAAAAACGTCCCTTCCTTCAGGCGATCATCAATGTCAGCGACGCCGTCATATTATGGGCAAACCGTCACGCCGAGCTGGCCGGGAAGCTTGCGCAGACAGAGCCGGATCCTGTCCGGCGCGATGAACTGAAGAAAATTGCGGACATCTGCCGCCGGGTCCCTGCCCGCCCCGCTGAAAACTTCCGCGAGGCGATGCAGTCCCAGTGGTTTGTGCAGATGTTTTCCCGCATTGAGCAAAAGACCGGCACCATTATTTCCAACGGTCGGATGGACCAATATCTGTACCCATATTATAAAAAGGACCAGGAGGCGGGTATTCTGACCGACGATGAAGCGCAGGAGCTCTTGGAGTGCATGTGGACGGCCATGGCTCAGTTTGTGGATCTGTATCTTTCGGAAACCGGCGGAGCCATCAATGAAGGATACGCCCATTGGGAGGCGGTGACCGTCGGCGGCCAGGATACCGACGGACGGGATGCGGTAAATGAGTTGACCTATCTCTTACTGAAATCCAAACGGGAATTCCCGCTGAATTACCCCGATCTGGCCGCGCGGATCCATACCCGCAGCCCGAAGCGTTATCTGTATGAGGTAGCCGAAACCATTAAGGAGGGTTCCGGTTTTCCCAAGCTGATCAATGATGAAGAAGTGGTGCCGCTGCTGCTTTCCAAAGGCGCTTCTTTTGGAGAGGCCTATGACTACAGCGTCTCCGGCTGCTCGGAATGCCGCATGCCCAACCGGGACACCTATACCAGCCCCTGCGCCTATATCAATTTTGCGGCAGCGCTGGAAATGTTGATTTATAACGGTAAAATGAAGAAATACGGCGACGAGGTCATCGGCCTGCAGACGGGAGAACTTGAAAGCTTTCAAACCTTTGAGGAGCTCTTGGATGCATTTTTAAAGCAGCAGACTTATTTCATCCGTCACGCCTTCATTCAGCAGCATGAGATTATCCGGCTGCGGGCGCGGCATTTCGCCACGCCGCTGGGTTCAAGCCTGCACAAGCTTTGCCGCGACAACCAGATCGACCTGCATCAGCCCCATATTCCGGGGGGCATTGACCTGGGCTATTTTGAGTATATCGGATACGGTACGGTGGTGGATTCCCTGGCCGCGATCAAAAAGAATGTTTTTGAAGAAAAGCGTTTTACTCTGAGTGAACTTAAACGAGCGCTGGAACACAATTTTGAGGGATACGAAGCGATCCGCCAATATCAGCTGAACGCTCCGAGTTATGGCAATAACGATCCCTACGCGGACGAAATCGGCAGGCGGCTGGACCTGAAAGCTCAGGAATTTACCGCCAGGTACTCAAAGGAACTGGGCGTGCGGCTGGATTTGCGTTATGTGCCGTTCACCTCTCACGTGCCCTTTGGTAAGGTGGTCAGCGCGACTCCCAACGGCAGGCTGGCGTTCACGCCGCTGTCCGACGGAGCCAGCCCGTCCCAGGGCGCCGATTTGAACGGCCCCACCGCCGTGCTGCTGTCCAACTTTGCGACGAAGAACCAGGGTCGGAATGAACACGCATCCCGGTTATTGAATATAAAGCTCAGCCCCGCCTGCGTAAAAGGCAAGGAGGGGACTGAGAAGCTGGTACAGTTCATCGAAGGCTGGCGGGATTTAAAGCTGTGGCATGTCCAGTTCAATGTGCTGAACAGGGAAACCCTAGTTAAAGCGCAGCGGGAGCCTGAAAAGTTCAGGAACCTGCTTGTACGCATCGCGGGCTACAGCGCATATTTCACCGAGCTGAGCAGGGATCTGCAGGACGACATTATCGCCCGCACCCAGCACGAATCGCTATGAGTGCGCAGGGAATCATCTATAATATCCAGCATTATTCGCTCCACGACGGCCCGGGAATCCGCACGGTGGTCTTTTTCAAAGGATGTCCGCTGCGCTGCCGCTGGTGCTGCAATCCCGAATCGCAAAATCAGCATCCGGAAATCTCATATGTCAGGGCGAAGTGCATCGGCCGGAAGGCCTGCGGTTTTTGTGCAAACGCGTGTGAATACGGCGCCGTGTCCTTTGATGAAACAGGCTACGCCGCCATTGACGGGGATAGATGCGCCAATTGTCTGCGCTGTGCCACGGATTGCCCCTCCAGAGCTATCCGGGCGGAGGGCAGGATTGTTGGGACGGACGAGATATTGGACGCCGTTGAAAAGGATTCGGTTTTTTACCGGGACAGCGGCGGCGGCCTGACTGTCAGCGGCGGCGAACCGCTTTTCCAGGGCGATTTCCTGATCGAACTCCTCAGCGAGACTAAAAGGAGAAAAATCCATACCGCCATGGAAACCTGCGGTTTTGCGGATTACAGCGTTTTAAATAAGGCCGCCGCGTATCTGGACGTTATTCTTTACGACATCAAATCCATGAATGATGAAAAGCACAAACAATACACAGGTTGCGGCAACAGGATCATCCTGGATAATTTCGAAAAGCTCTGCAGGGATTTTCCTTTGCTGCCCAAGGTTGCGCGGTCGCCTGTGATCCCGGGATTCAATGATACCGTGAGAGATATTGAGGAGATTCTTGCATTTTTGGAGGGCAAGCCCGCCGTATCCTTTGAAGCGCTTCCCTACCATCGCTTCGGGGCGGGAAAATATGCGGCCCTGGGCCGCCAATATCAGGTAACGGAAAAATTTGACGCCTCGATCATGCGGCAGATAGAAGCGCTCTGCCAGATTACGCCTTAAATAGACTCTGTTTGATGAAACATAGCTAAATTAAAAACGGGATCGGCAGAACGCAATCCCGTTTTGCGATGCACGAGTTCAGACTATTTGACCGCATGCGATTTCTGCCCCGGAATTGCCTGACGGCTGAGTTGTGAAGTCGTCAGGATTAATATGAATGATCATGGTGCGGCCAATAACTTCATCTACAGCGAAGCGGTTTGTAAATACGGATTGGTATGCCAGCCCGTTGTTCCCGAACAAAGGCGGCAGGTCTCCGGCATGATGGGGATGCTGGCAATTATCAGGGTTGTAATGTCCGCGCGTATCGGCAAATGGATTTTGGCTGTTGCCCGTGCACGTGCTGCCTTCATGGATATGGAATCCGAACATCCTGCTTCCGCAAGGGCCCTGGTCATATGGAAGTCCTGAAACCTGGACGAATAACAGTACTCCTTCGCTAAGTTGGTAGAAACAAACAATACCTCTTATGTCGGGATAAGTAGGGCCTCCGTAAATCAAAGCCGTCGCATCGGGAGTCTTTTTAAGTATATCGCTTAAAAAATGAAATTGATTTTGTGAAGCTAAAATCAAAGCAATCACCTCCGCATTCATAATATGCAGAGGATTGGATTTTGTCTGTTTGATTCCGCCAAAAAACGCAGAGACGGTCCTGAAAGAAGGATTGCTTCATGGTATGGATATTATTGGCGATAAGTTTAAAAGAGACGAGGTCTATGTTCCTGAAGTACTTATCGCCGCAAGAGCTATGAATGCCGGTTCGGAGCTCCTGAAACCGCTTCTTGTTTCACGGGGAGTTCAGGCAGCCGGCAAGGTCATTTTAGGGACCGTAGCAGGAGATCTTCACGATATCGGAAAAAATCTGGTCAAAATGATGATGGAGGAAAAAGGGCTTAAGGTCATCAAGTTTATAATTGCCTGGGATAAGATTAAATCCCATGAATATATTGATTAGCAGAGAAACGAACAGACCCAAAGAAAAGGAGGTGAAGGGATGCGCTACCAATTCAACATCGAAGTCGAGCTGATGCTTGTTAACGAATCTGATGAAAAGGTGGAATTACAATATCAGGAATTTGTATGGGAGGTACCACTGATCGGACCCAGACCTCCTTATTATGCCAATCCCCGTTATGAACTTAATTTTCCGATTATCTGACATGAATGAGGAGAAATAAACCAGAAAGGACAGGTTACGATGATTTTTAATTCTGATAATTCTCCCGACAATTTGAACCTGATTCGTGAAATACAGGACTATTTTGAAGAAAATATGACCATCGACCCATACCCGATGTATCCCAATTACGGAACCATTACCCAATATCAGGACATCCCGATCAGCGTTCCCGAGCAGCGCCAGCTGCGTCAGCCAGGTCTCGAAGGATTGATGGTTCCGAGGCCAATCGTAGAAAATCCCCATTATAAAGGTGCTGAAAAGCTCTTGAATAAAGTTGCATTGATCACAGGCGGCGACAGCGGAATCGGAGCCGCAGCTGCCATTGCTTTTGCCAAAGAGGGTGCAGATGTGGCAATTTCCTATCTTGATGAAGAAGAAGATGCGCAAAGGACCAAGAATCGTATCGAAGAAATCGGGAGGCGATGCCTTCTTCTTCCGGGTGACTTGAGGGAGAAAGAGCATTGTGCCGATATTGTACGGGAAACGGTACGGGCCTTTGGACAACTGGACGTTTTATGTAATCATGTAGGAGTCCAGTTCCAACAGCTCAGCCTTTTAGATATCAGCGATGATCAGTTTGATCAAACC
>DATMXY010000419.1:0-9855 GCA_035561275.1 Anaerovoracaceae bacterium
GTTCCCGGTTTATCACATTTCAAAATCCCCGCATATACTAAAGTAAAATTTAATCGAGGTGGTGCCTATGCCTTTTGATCAATATGATACCAGGGAACTTTTCGCAAGGTTGATTCAGTGCGAGGCCGGGGGGGAAGGCGAAGACGGGATGCGGGCGGTGGCGACCATTATCATGAACCGGGCGACGATCCCCTATGGGGAATTTGCCAGGGTCAGCGAAGGTGGGAATGTCAGGAATATTATCCTTCAGGAACGGCAGTTCACATGTTTGCTGACTACGGTCGATGGTGTGTATAATCCCCAGAACGTCACGAATATGAACCCTACCGATGAGCATTACGCCATTGTCGACTGGGCGCTGGGGGGAGGCAGGTTTGCCCCGATTGGCAACGCCATTTTTTACTTCAATCCGTACAGCCCCCAATGCCCGCCCTATTTCCCGTCCAACGTCGGCGTTATTCATAACAGGATCGGCGACCATTGCTTTTATATACCGACCCAATATTATCCGAGTACTTAAAGAAAGGAAACGTGTAGATGTTTGATTGTAACTTAATTAAATCCAGAGAACAAAAGATGCGCGACATCCTGCTGCCGAGTTTGGAATCAACATATCAAAAAACACACGTACATGATCCCGGTGCGACTCCCCGGCCAAATCCATTGATGCCGCCCAATATCCCTGCACCGGCGCCCGTAACGCCCGTGCCGGCAATTCCGGGCGCTCCACCTATTCCGACTGTTCCGACTGTGCCGGCAGTGCCGCCGCGCCCGTCGACTCCGCCGGAATCGGAACTGGATTTTCCGATCAGTCCGCTGCTGCCAAGAATCCTGCCGGCTTCACCGAATATCACGGTGCCCCCAAACCCTCTCCTGCCGCCGGGCTATTCCACCACCATGGACTATGAAGGCCTGCAGTATCTGAATGGCTATTTAAGGACTCAAATCAACAGAAATATGCAGGTGGAATTTTTAGTCGGTTCCACAAACATAATAACAAAAGGTGGCAAGCTGGTCGGCGTAGGGCTGAATTACATTTTACTGGAAGATTTAGGGACGGGAGACGTTTCTGCCTGCGATTTTTATACGATAAAATTCTGCAGGTTTTTTACCGACGGCACGGCGGTTCTATCTGAATAAAGCGGGAGGGGTGCCGAGAGGCCCTCTGATTTCAGCGCTTCCCGGCATCTCAGCCGAACGGTCCGCCGCCGTTCATTACCGCATTCTTCCGCTTTGATCCTCCTCTTCCGTATGCTCCCGCTTCCTTGTCCGGAAGAGCAGATGCTTGAGCGTGGCCCAATGGAACGGAAACAGCGGGTATAAATAGCTGTCTCCAACGATGTTCCTCGTCCTCGCCAGGATAATTAAACTTATAACAAGCGCTGCCGCAGCCCCCCAGACGCCGAGGATCGCGGCGCCGATCAGAATGAAAACCCGCATGAATTTGATCGCATACCCGAGCTCGATGCTAGGTTGGGTAAAGCCGGCCAGGGCCATGACCGCCATGCAGAGGATCGTCTGGGGAATAAACCAGCCGGAATCCACGGCAAACTGCCCCAGGATCAGGGCTCCGATTACCGACAGGGACATGCCCAGCGCGCTTGGCGTGCTCAGCGAAGCCAGTTTTAAACCGTCTATAGCCACCTCCAGCAGAATGAACTGCACAAACAACGGCATGGAATACCCTTCATCCGGGAAGAAGAACTCCAGTCTCGGATGCATCGGAATATCCCCTTCCGCCATCATCAGATACACCGGGGTCAGGAAAATGACCGCGATCATGTTGATGGATCTTATAAAGCGCAGGTAATTTCCCGTCATAACGGGGAAATAGTAATCGTCCGTATCCTGGAGAAAATCAAAGACGCATGTGGGAATCAGCACCGCCGTAGGGCTGTTGTCGATCAGGACGACCAGTTTTCCCTCCGTCAGATGGGCCGCTACCACGTCGGGCCTCTGGGTGTAGCGCACTTTCGGCAGGGGATTTGCCCATTTCGGCCTGTCGAGGGCTTCCACCAGGCTCTGGTCTCCCACCGTCAGCGTATCCTGGCGGATCCCGGCAATCTTCTCCTGAACCTTCTTCAGGAGCTTCTCATCCACCATACCCTTGATATAACCGATGCAGACATCCGTTCTCGACGATGTCCCGACGGTATGAATCTCGAAAATCAGGTTTGGATCCCGGATTCTCCTGCGTATCATGTTGGTATTGAAGAGCAGGGTTTCGATGAATCCGTCCTTTGCCCCTCTCAATGATTTTTCCTTTTCCGGTTCATCGACGCTCCTGGCGGGATAGGTCCTCAAGTCCATTATGATAACTTCGGAAAATCCATCGATCACCATGAGGATCAGTCCGGTAAGCAGAGATTTCATCAATTTTTCTTTGTCCGTTTCCGCCGTCGCCTGGGCGTAAGGTATATGGTGCTTTATGAAATCCTTGGCATCCTTCCGCTGATTCATCTCATGCTTGTCGATCATAAAAAGCGTATGGTAGATTAACTCCATGGCCTCCGATTTCAGAAAACCGTCCACGTAGTAAAAATACACTTCTTTTCCGCCGATGGCGGAGTTTCTCTCCCCAATATCAAAGCTTTGCCCGATGGGCAAAGCTCCTCTTAAGAAATTCACATATTCGTTGAATTTATTGTTTTCCATTTTCGATCTCCCTTTGCCATTTATGTTCCAGAATATTATTACCAAAGGGAATGAATTTATTCAAATCTGACGAAACCGCAGGTGTCAGGGACTGACGCCGCCGCTCAAATCAACTGGTTCGATTCTATTTCACGCAATACGCGTCCAGATAGTCCTCCATTCTTTGCTTCATTTCATCGTCGATGTATATCTTTCCTTCGACTTCTGTCTGGTAGAGACGGTCGATGATATCCCGCACCGTGATGATCGGATACGTAGGGATCCCATATTCTTCCATGAGTTCCCCGATGGCCGTTATGCTCCCGCTCCCCCGCTCCATCCTGTCCACGGAAACCACGAGTCCTTCGATAGTCGCCCCATAGCTCCGGAGCAGCGGTACGCTTTCCCGCATGGCGGTACCTGCCGTAATGACGTCTTCCACCACCAGGACTGAATCCCCGGGCTGAAGCTGGTATCCCAATAAGGAGCCTCCTTCGCCGTGATCCTTTGCTTCCTTCCGGTTGGAGCAGTACCTGATGTCAAAGCCGTACTTTCCGGCCAAAGCGATGGCGGCGGCAACGGAAATGGGGATCCCCTTATATGCCGGGCCGAATAAAGCGGTAACTTCCTTTTTCAGATTGCCCTTCTCCATATTGTCCATAATGCAGTCGGCGTAGTAATTCCCCAGACCTGAAAGCTGCGCCCCCGTCCTGTAATTCCCCGTATTGATGAAATACGGCGATTTCCTGCCGCTCTTCGTGGTGAAGTCCCCGAAGGTCAGGACGCCGGAACGCACCATAAATTCGATAAAATCTTTTTTATAATCCATTTCGCTCTCCTCCTCTATTATTCGATAAAAACTGCCGAATACCAGTTCAGTGTCTCGCCTTTCTCCTCATGGGTATCAATCGGCAGGCTGAACTTTCTGACGGTTTTAAACACGTCTATACCGACACTGTGAAACGAGGGCCTGGCCTTTACAGGATTCCGGCAGTCCAGGCCTTTTAATCCGGCACACTCAGGGCATAGATCACAGTCGCTTAAAGAGAGCGCAAAGTAAAAGCCTTGAAAAAAAGCTTGCCTTTCCACTTCAAAGGATATGTTCTGAGAAAGCTTTTTATCGGGACAATGAATGATAATTCCTCCCTGATACTTCCTGAAAATCATTTCATACTCCCAGGGTCTCAGGCTGCCTTCCCTTGATGGGCAAGTAGGGTTTTTCCCCCATGACTTGCATCCATACATGCATTTTAACAATGTTCTTGAATCAAATTCGATATCCTTCGTCTCAAAGACCACAGCGTTTTGCGCACCCAGATCTAATGCCAGACGAACAAATGCTTCATAATCCATTGGTTTCTCCCCCGTTTCTTCATTCATTGTATTCCAAAAAAGACTCCCGGATTTCCTTAAGGCTCTTATATCCGTACTGTTCCATGAATTCAATCAGTTCCTTTTTGATCCTTACCGGCGCGGTGGGGTCCACCAGAGCCGCGGTCCCTACGGATACCGCGTCGGCGCCGGCCATAAGGAATTCCGCTGCGTCCTCGCCGTTCATGATACCTCCCAGGCCGATGACGGGGATCTTTACAGCCCTCCGCACCTGATACACCATCCTCACCGCCACAGGCTTGACCGCGGGTCCGGAAAGGCCGCCCATCCTGTTCCGGAGCACCGGCCTTTTCTTATGCACGTCGATTTTCATGCCCAGCAGCGTATTGATCAGCGAAACGCCGTCAGCCCCCTCCGATTCCACCGCCCTTGCGATTTCCGCAATGTCCGTGACGTTGGGCGTCAGCTTCAAAATGATGGGTTTCTTTGAAATTCTCTTTATTTCTCTTGTGATTTCCGCGGCCATTTTGGGGTCCGCCCCGAAGCTGATGCCCCCCTCTTTGATATTGGGGCAGGAAATATTGATTTCCAGCATGTCGGCATCGGTATCGCCCAGCTTTTCAACAACGGCGCAATATTCTCCGATGGTTTTCCCCACCACATTGGCGATGATTTTCGTACGGAAAGTTTTCAGATAAGGCAGTTCATTTTGAATAAACGCATCGACGCCCGGATTCTGCAGGCCGACGGCGTTCAGCATCCCGCCGTACGCTTCGGCAATTCTCGGCGTGGGGTTGCCTTCCCACGGCTCCGCCGAAACGCCTTTTGTGATCACCGCGCCCAGTTCATTGATGTCGTAAAAGGCTCCGCTTTCCCTGGCCGAAAAAGTGCCGGAAGCGGCAGTGATGGGGTTTTCCAGGGTCATCCCCGCTATGGAGACTCTTAAATCAATCATCCCAGACCACCTCCTCTCCGAAAAATACCGGCCCGTCGGCGCAGACCTTTTTCCGCTTTATTATTACATCGGTTTCCGCCGCATTTTCGCCCCCTGCTGTTTCCCTGATCCTGCACGTACAGCCCACGCAGGCGCCGTAACCACAGCCCATCCGCTCTTCCAAAGAGACCTGTAAAGGCTTGTTTGCCCTGCCGCAGTGTTCCGCCAGCGCCTTCAGCATCGGCCTCGGCCCGCAGGACAGATAATAGTCCGCCTTGATCCCCTTCACTTCCATCATTTCAAGCACATTGCCGCGGAAGCCCGCCGCACCGCTGTCCGTCGCGATGTGGACCTCGTCGCAGAAACTCTTCAATTCCTCTGTGAGGAACAATTCATCCTGAAATCCCAAAGCAGCGATCAGTCTTGCTTTTCCCAACTGTGCCCGGACGGCTTTGGCCAGTTCCAGCATCGGCGGAACGCCAAGGCCGCCGGCCACAAGAGCAACGACCGTTTTGTCTGCGGCGCCCAATACCCGGATTACAGCGCCGATATCATATCCTTTTCCCAGAGGAGTACTCACCGTAAAGATTTCTCCCCCGCGGTATCCGGAAAGCGCCTTTGTCCCTTTTCCCACAACCCGGTAAACCAGGGTGATCCGGTCTCCCTCTGCAAAGCAGATGCTGATGGGCCTCGGCAAAAGCATGCTTTTGTCCCGGAGATACACATTGATAAACTGTCCGGGGTTTGCCTCCGCAAAAGCCGCGTGCATCCCATCGGCGCCTTCGCCGCACTGCAGTACGAGCTGGTAAACATCCCGGGCGATTTCCGTATTGGAGATGATTTCAGCCTCAATGATACCGGCTTTATTGATCCCGGATCCGGTTACTTTTTGCATCAGAGGATACCTCCCAGGTCCTTTTTCATCAGCAGCGCCGCTTCCCTTGCCGCATCGGCAAAGTTATGCCCCCCGTACTTTTTATCCTTTTTATATGCCGCTATGATCCCCCTGGAGGAATTGACGATGCAGCCCCTTCCCTCCCGGTCGAAATAGCCCCTGATGTCGCCGCCGGTCGCGCCCTGGGCCCCGTAACCGGGGATCAGGAAAAAGATATGAGGCATCGTTTTTCTCAATTCCTCCCCCTGTTCCTTATAGGTGGCGCCCACCACGGCGCCAACCCTGCTGTAACCGCCGGCTCCCATGGCAAGCTCGCCCCATTTGACGACAAGCTGCGCCGCATGTTCGTAAACCGGCTTTCCGTCCGCCACCAGGTCCTGAAGTTCCTTTCCGGAGGGATTGCTGGTTTTCACCAGGATGAAGACTCCCTTGTCGTACGCGTTGCACGGTCCGATGAACGGCTCGATCCCGTCAAAGCCCATATAGGGGTTCAGGGTGACCGCGTCCTCGTTCCACAGGTCAAACCGCGCGCCCTCGATCTCTACGCCGGAAACGTGCGCCGCGTAGGCTGCGGCAGTGGATGCGATATCTCCGCGTTTGATATCCCCGATGACGATAAGGCCCTTCTCCTTCGCGTAAGCGACTGTCTCCATATAGCTCAGAAGTCCTTCGATCCCATATTGCTCATACATGGCGATCTGCGGTTTTACGGCAGGCACAAGGTCGTATACATGATCGACGATCTCCTGATTAAAGCGCAGGAACATTTTCGCCGCGGCTTTTGGCGTTCTCCCGTACCGCTCCAGCATTTCTTCCCTCATGGCCTGCGGTATCATTCCATAGGCCGGGTCAAGCCCGACCACCGTCGGGTTCTGCAATTTATCTATTTTATCCATCAGACGGTCTATCATTTTCCTGTCCTCCTGCTTATTTTAATGCCCGTTCTAAGTTGATTATTCGGCTTCGGCTGACCGGTAGTCGATCCGGCCTCCGATGAGCGTATAATCTACCTGCCCGTAAACCTTTTTTTCTGCGAAGGGAGTATTTCTTCCTTTTGAAGCAAAGGTGACCGGGTCGACCTCATATTCTTTTTCCACATCGATGATGGCCAGGTCCGCCGCCTTGCCAACCTGCAGGCTGCCCCTGTCGATCCCCAGGATCTCCGCCGGCCCTGCGCTCATTTTCGAAATCAGTTCCAGCGGCGTGAGAATGCCCGTCCTGACCAGTTCAGTATAACTGACGGCAAAGCTCGTTTCCAGCCCGATGACGCCGTTGGGCGCTTCCGCAAAAGGAAGGTTTTTCTCCGTTTCGCTGTGGGGAGCGTGGTCCGTTGCGATGACGTCGAGGGTCCCGTCCTGCAGTCCCTGCCGTATGGCCTCCCTGTCCTCTTTCCCCCGTAAAGGCGGGTTCATCTTTTTATTGGGATCGCCGCCCACGTCGTCCATTGTGAGCGTAAAATAATGAGGGGCGGTTTCCGCCGTGACGCTTACCCCTCTTTTTTTTGCCTCCCGGATCAGTTCAACGCTCCGCTTCTCGCTGATATGGCAGAAGTGCAGCCGGCATCCGGAGGCTTCCGCCAGCGCGATATCCCGTTCCACGATTTCTGCTTCCGGCTCCGCATGGGAAAAATACGTAAGCCCCAGTTCCTTCGCCTTCTTCATGGCCGCAAGCATGAGCTCCGCATCCCGCAACGTCTTCCCGTCCTCGCTGATCCCGCAGATCCCTTTTCCGGGCAATAGAGCCGAATCGGTGCAGATACCCGCCATGGCTTCATAATCCGCAAGCTCCCTGCCCTCCTGACCTTTTGTAACGGCGCCGACGCAGAGCACCTGGACCTCGTTTGCTTCTTCCGCCCTGCTGTTCACCATCAGGACTACATAGGAATTGTCGATGACAGGGTTTGTATTGGGCATGCAGCAGACCGTCGTGACGCCGCCCTTCGCCGCGCTCCTGCAGCCGCTGGCAATGTCCTCCTTGTATTCGAAACCAGGCTCCCGAAAGTGTACGTGGAGGTCGACGAGACCGGGCACGACCCACTTGCCGCCGGCGTCGATAGAAACGTCTTCTTCGGCGCTGCGGGCGATATTATTTCCCGTTTCACGGCCTTTTAAAGGATCGCTTCCGGATACCTGTCCCTGCTTGAGGACGACCTCCCGGATGATCCCGTCTTCGATGATCAGGTCGCCGGTCGCATACAATCCGGCTGCCGGATCAACGATCGTACCATTGTTTATGAATAATTTCATTACTGTAGCCGCCTTTCATACAAATGATCTCGTCGCAGTATTCGCACCGGTATTCCCTGTTTTCCTTATCGATCAGATGGAAGATCTGGGGCGCCGCCGGTTCGACAGCGGTAACGCACCGCGGGTTGTTGCATCGGATGATGTTGACGACCCTTTCCGGCACGGTCAGGTGGATTTTCTTCTTGATGATATGGTCTTCGATATAGTTGACCGTAGCCTTCGGATCTATGATTCCCAGCGCGGTCAGATCGATGTCGGATACATTCTCGATCTTTACCACGTCTTTTCTGCCGTATTTGTTGCTCACCGCGTTCATGATGACGGCGACGGGGTCCTTGGTCGTGTCGATATCCAGGTATTCCAGTATTTTCATACCCAGCCCCGCAGAGATATGGTCGATGACGATACCGTTTTTAATGCTGTCGATGACTACCATGTTCAAACCTCCTTTTTCAAATCGATTTGTTCGATTTGAATAGCCATGTGCGATTCGCCGAAGCGAATGCTCGCACGGCACTCAAATCGTTGAACGAACGGTTTTGGGTTTTGTCAATTCACTTGACAAGACTTCAAAACCGTAAGCGCTCTTGATTATTGTTTACGCTGTCGTTCATGCGCCCAATAAGCTCATGATGAGCGCCATACGGATATACATCCCGTATTTTGCCTGCCTGAAATACATCGCTCTGGGGTCGCTGTCAACCTCGATGGAAATTTCGTTCACTCTGGGAAGGGGATGCAGCACCATCATATCCTTCTTCGCCAGCTTCATTTTTGCCGTGTCCAGGATATATCTGTCCTTCAGTCTTACGTAGTCCTCTTCATTGAAGAAGCGTTCCCTCTGGACCCTGGTCATATAGAGAACGTCCAGCTTCGGAAGCGCTTCCTGCATATTTTCAACTTCTTGAAAGGGGATCTTATTTTTGATCAGGATCTCTTTTCTGACATATTCGGGTATCCTCAGTTCCTCCGGCGATATCAGGATAAAGGAAATGTTCTGATACCGTGACAGAGCTTTGATCAGGGAATGCACCGTCCTGCCGAACTTCAGGTCGCCGCAGAGCCCGACGGTCAGATTGTCGATCCGCCCTTTTTCCTTCCGGATAGTCAGCAGGTCGGTGAGGGTCTGGGTGGGGTGCTGATGGCCGCCGTCGCCTGCGTTTACCACCGGCATATCGGTGCAGGCTGCCGCCACCTTCGGCGCCCCTTCCTTGGGATGCCTCATCACCGCCATATCGGCATAGCAGGCCACCGTCCTGATGGTGTCCGAAATGCTTTCGCCCTTTGACACGGAGCTCGAATTGGGTTCGGAAAATCCGATCACCTTGCCCCCAAGCCTGAGCATGGCCGCTTCGAAGCTGAATCTGGTCCTGGTACTGGGTTCGTAGAACAGCGTCGCCAGCAGCTTGCCCTCACAGGCCTTTGCATAACGCTCCGGCGTTTCGATTATTTTGTCCGCCAGTAAAAACAGTTCCTCCATTTCATCTGTGGTAAAATCCATCGGTTCCAGAAAACTTCGTCCCTTTAACACACTGATCCCTCCTTAATAACATTCTGTCCGGTTCTTTTTACAGATTTTCGTTGTCTTAAGATCGCATAAATCGCATAAAAAAAAGTCTTCCAAAAAGGAAGACTTACTGATTGATAAAACGGACCGGAAACACGACGCCTGCCGAACAAAACAGAAATCCCTTTGGGGCCGGCAAGGCTTTTTTATCCTTTAGTCGATGTTTCTGTGCGATCATTTTGAAACCCTTTCCTATCTCAGCTCAAGATTTCCACTACGTTTTGCTTAAATCTCCGCTATAGTATCA
>DATMXY010000420.1:0-4391 GCA_035561275.1 Anaerovoracaceae bacterium
TTAATATATGGGAGGGCAGCATGGTACGCCGTATTTATGTTGAAAAGAAAAAAGGGTTTGATATAGAAGCGCAGGGGCTTTTTGAGGATTTGAAGGAGAATCTCCACCTGCAGCGCCTGACAGCCGTACGCGTGATCAACCGGTACGATATCGAAGGGATCGACGACGCTACATACGAAGCCGCAAAGTATACGGTTTTTGCCGAACCTGCGATCGACAGGGCTTATGATGAAGAAGTTCCCGTCGATGCGGGTTCTCAGTTTTTTGCCGTGGAATATCTGCCCGGCCAGTATGACCAGAGGGCGGATTCGGCCGGCCAGTGCATCAAGCTGATGAATGTGAATTCTAATGCCGCCGTGCAGTTTGCGAGACTCATCGTTTTAGCCGGCAGCGTCTCCGGGGGAGAGCTGGCCGCCATTAAAAACTACTGCATCAATCCTGTGGATTCTCATGAAGCCGGCTTGGAAAAGCCGGACAGGCTGGACATCCAGACCGTCGCTCCTGAAAATGTGCAGGCGATATTTGGATTTACCCGGATGTCGGACGAAGAAATCGAGAAATTCCTCGTAAAGCAGGGCTTTGCCATGAGCGTAGAGGATCTGAAATTTGTCCGGGGGTATTTTGCCCTTGAGGAGAAACGAAATCCAACCGTGACGGAGCTGAAGGTCATCGATACCTATTGGTCGGACCATTGCCGCCATACCACCTTCCTTACAAAGATCAATAAAGTTACCTTCGGCACGGCCGCCCATTCGGAACTGATCAGAAGCGCCTTCCGGGAATATCTGGATATACGGGAGCAGGTTTACGGCGGCGTGAAAAAGGACATGAGCCTGATGGATATGGCGGTGATCGGCGCAAAATACCTGAAGCAGAAAGGGCTGCTTGAAGACCTTGACGAATCTGAGGAGATCAACGCCTGCAGCATCAGGGTAAAGGCCGTTGTAGACGGCATGGAAGAAGACTGGCTGATCATGTTTAAAAATGAGACCCATAACCATCCGACGGAGATCGAGCCCTTCGGCGGCGCCGCAACCTGTCTCGGCGGCGCCATCAGGGATCCGCTGTCCGGCAGGGCGTATGTCTATCAGGCGATGCGGGTGACCGGAAGCGGCGACCCGAGGACAAGCCTGGAGTATACGCTGCCGGGGAAACTACCCCAAAGGATCATCACCAGAGGTGCGGCAAAGGGGTACAGCTCTTACGGAAACCAGATCGGATTGTCAACAGGCCAGGTGTCTGAACTATATGACGAGGGTTATGTCGCAAAGCGCATGGAGGTCGGCGCGGTCATCGGCGCGGTTCCTGCTTCCCGCGTCTGCAGGGAAACGCCGGTAAAGGGAGATTTTATCGTTCTCATCGGCGGCAGGACCGGGCGGGACGGCTGCGGCGGAGCGACAGGTTCCTCCAAAGGCCATACCATGGAATCCATACTCACCTGCGGCGCGGAAGTCCAGAAGGGAAATCCGCCCGTGGAACGCAATATACAAAGACTGTTCCGAAGAGAAGAAGCGGCGAGGCTGATCAAACGCTGCAACGACTTCGGCGCCGGAGGCGTATCCGTTGCCATCGGGGAGCTGGCGGACGGGATCGACGTGAACCTGGATCTTGTTCCAAAGAAGTATGAAGGCCTCGACGGTACGGAGCTTGCCATTTCCGAATCCCAGGAAAGAATGGCGGCAGTGATTTCCGAGCAGGATCTGAAGCAATTTATTCGATATGCAGAGGAAGAAAACCTGGAAGCCACCGTAGTCGCCAGGGTCACGGATACGGCAAGGTTCCGCATGTACTGGAGAGGCGTGTGCATCCTCGATCTGAGCAGAGGCTTCCTCAATTCAAACGGCGTGAAGCAGGAGATCGATATCGCCGTACCGGAAAAAGACATTTATAACATAATGGAAGCAAGCAGCCTTGTGGACGTAAAGCCCGGAGACCGGCGCAATCTGCAGGCTGCCCTGGGCGATCTGAACTGCTGCAGCCAAAAAGGCCTCGTCGAAATGTTCGACAGCACCATCGGCGCGGCCACGGTCCTGATGCCCCTGGGCGGGAAATATCAGCTTTCTCCGGCAGTGGGTATGGCTGCAAAACTGCCGGTCACGGCAGGATATACGGATACCGCAACCCTGATGGCTTACGGCTTCGATCCGAAGCTGTCGTCCGTCAGCCCGTTCCACGGAGCCCTTTACGCGGTAGTCGATTCGGTTACGAAGATCGCCGCCATGGGAGGCGATTATTCCAAAGCGCGGCTGTCCTTCCAGGAATATTTTGAACGGCTTGGGCAGGATCCGAGAAAGTGGGCAAAACCCTTCACCGCTTTGCTTGGCGCGCTCAAGGCGCAGACAGAGCTTGGAATTCCCGCCATCGGAGGAAAAGACAGCATGTCGGGCTCCTTTATGGACGTCAACGTGCCGCCCACCCTGATTTCCTTCGCCGTCGCCGTCGCGGACGCAAACTGCGTGGTTTCCGCAGAATTAAAAAAGGAAAACAGCACCCTGGTTTATCTGACTACGGAACGGGATCGGGACCAGATCCTTGATTTCAAACAATATCATGAAAATATGAAACGGGTCCGTGATTTGGCTGCGGACGGAAAGATCCTCTCTGCGAATACCGTGGGACAAGGCGGCGTCTTTATCTCCCTGGTCAGGATGGCTGTGGGAAACAAGATCGGGGCCGATATCGAAAATATCACGGAAAAGGAGTTCCGCAGCCACGATTACGGCGCGCTGATCCTTGAAATAGACGAAAATGAAAACGTGAATGAGCTCTTTAGCGGGACCAGATACAAAGTGATCGGCAGCACGGCGGGACATCATAAGCTGGCCTTCCGGCTGAGCGGCACGGGAAGGGCTCCCGGTGAGCCTGCAGAGTTTGCTTTGGATGAAATCATAAAAAAATGGACCGATCCGCTGGAAGGAGTATTTCCGACGAAGAGAAAACCGGCCCCGGGAGACTCCGCGGAACAACCCGGATCGGCGGGACCGGCAGGACCGGCGGTTACTGTCAGGCCGGAACCCATCTCATATACGACAAGATCGTTCCACGCTCCCGCCGTGAAGACCGCGCTGCCGAGCGTGTTTATTCCGGTCTTTCCGGGCACAAACTGTGAGATGGACTCCAGGCGGGCATTTGAAAAGGCCGGCGCGGCGGTGGACTTCCAGATCCTGAGGAATTTGAAACAGGATGCGCTCATCGGATCCATTCGGGAAATGGCCGGCAAGATCAGGAACAGCCAGATCATTATGATCCCGGGCGGCTTCAGCGGCGGGGACGAACCCGACGGGTCCGCGAAATTCATTACCGCGGTGTTCCGCAATCCCGCTGTCAGGGATGCGGTGGAAGATCTGCTGAAAAACAGGGACGGACTCATGCTGGGGATCTGCAACGGCTTTCAGGCGCTCATAAAGCTTGGACTGGTTCCCTTCGGCGCGATAACCGACCCCGACGAAACGTATCCGACCCTGACTTACAACCGGATCGGCAGGCACGCTTCCTGTATGGTGAGGACCCGGATCGCGTCGGTGAAATCGCCGTGGTTTGCAAACGTTCAGGTCGGCGACATCCATACCGTTCCCGTATCCCATGGCGAGGGCCGGTTCATCGCGACGGATAAGATCCTCAGCCGCCTGATCGAAAACGGACAGATCGCAACCCAGTATGTGGATCCTGACGGAAAACCCAGCATGGAGGCCGCTTACAATCCCAACGAATCCATGCTCGCCATCGAGGGGATCACCTCCCCGGACGGCAGGATACTGGGAAAAATGGCCCACTCCGAAAGGATCGGGAGAAACCTGTATAAAAACGTCGCGGGAAATTACGATCAGAAGATATTTGAAGCGGGCGTCGCTTATTTTAAATAGCAAGGTTTACGCGAAATTAACAAGCAAAGGAGGTACAATATGAAAGTTGCCATCGTGATGGGCAGTAAATCAGACTATCCGGTTCTGGAAAGGACGGAAGCCATACTCAGGGAATTCGGCGTGGATTTTGAGACGAGGATCATCTCAGCCCACAGGACTCCGCGGATCGCCGAAGAATTTGCCTCAAAAGCGGAAGAAAACGGCATCGAAGTTATCATTGCCGCCGCGGGAAAAGCGGCGCATCTCGGGGGAGTGCTGGCGGCTTACACCGCCATGCCGGTCATCGGCCTGCCCATCAAGTCCTCCACTCTGGACGGGCTTGATTCCCTGCTTTCCATGGTGCAGATGCCAAAGGGCGTCCCCGTCGCCTCCGTCGCCATAGACGGGGCGGAAAACGCCGCGCTGCTGGCGGTTCAGATCCTGTCCGTAAAATACCCTGACCTGCGGGAAAACATGAAGCGCTATAAAATCAAAATGGAAGAGGAAATCGTCAGGCAGGATCAGGAACTTCGATGAAGAATATGAAAA
>DATMXY010000421.1:0-4546 GCA_035561275.1 Anaerovoracaceae bacterium
CCTATATATTACAAATAGAGAAAGTCAGGTGACAAATATGAAATACAGAACATTTCATAAAACCGGAGAGAGAATCTCCCTGCTGGGCTTCGGGGCCATGCGGCTGCCGGTGATCAACGGCAGATTTTCGGAGGTCGACGAGGTACTGACGACAAAGATGATCCGCTCAGCCATCGACCGAGGCGTCAATTATGTGGATACGGCTTATATGTACCATGACGGAAACAGCGAAGTGGCAGTCGGTAAAGCCCTGAAGGACGGATACCGGGAAAAGGTCTTCCTGGCGGACAAGCTGCCGGTTTGGTTCGCCAAAGAGGAAGCGGATATCGAGAAAATCTTCCAGGAACAATTGCGTCGCCTCGATGTGGACGGCCTCGATTTTTACCTGATCCATAACCTCTCGGCGTCGACCTGGCAAAGAGTCCGGAAATTCAACGTTCTGGGTTTTCTGGAAAGGATGCGGGCGGAAGGCAAAATCAAATATATCGGCTTCTCCTTCCATGACAATTATGAGGTCTTTGAAGAGATAATAAAAGCGTATCCCTGGGATTTCTGCCAGATCCAGTTAAACTATATGGACGCGGATTTTCAGGCCGGGGTAAAGGGTTTGAAACTGGCTGGTTCGCTGAATATTCCGGTCATCATCATGGAGCCGCTGAAAGGCGGAAAGCTCACCGACGTATTGCCGCAGAGCATACAAAATTACTGGGCGCAGGCGCCGATTCAGAGAACACCAGCGGAATGGGCGTTCCGTTGGGTCGCCGACTTCCCGGAGGTCCTTTGCGTGCTGAGCGGGATGACCGCCATGGAGCATGTGGATGAAAATATCAGGATCCTGAGCGGCATTGAGCCAAACAGCCTGACTGCCGAGGAACAAGGGATGATTAAGAACGTCGCCGACGAATACAACAGGCTGATCCGGCATTCCTGCACAGAATGTCGATACTGTATGCCCTGCCCGTCAAACATCAATATCCCAAATATCATTCAGCGGTACAACGACTGGTTTGTCTATGAAAAGAATCAAAAGATTAAGAGGGATTTCCAGACCTGGGTCCCGCCGAAGGGAAGACCTTCCGTATGCCTTGATTGCAAGGCCTGCGAAGACCATTGCCCGCAGCACCTGCCCATTTCCGGCATCATGAAAGAGGCAAAGGACATTTTCGAAAATTGACTGCATGAAAGGTTAAAAGGAAAATATGAAAAATGCCTGGCCGGGCGATGATAAGCTCCGGTCAGGCATTCTGTAACAACTATTTTTAAAAGGGAACCGTTTCCTGTATTATTTCAGCGCGTCCAGCAGTTTCTTCTCGTTCAGCGCGTCCGCGTATTCGGAATCCATTTCCCTGATGCCGGCGGGGAATTCATATTTTGCCAGCCTTTCGACGAATGGGTCCGGATCGAAGGATTCCGGTCCGTGAACGCCCTTCAGGTCCCAGATCCCTTTAGCGACCAGTTCCAGCATGATCACCGGGCCGACCGCTGTCTGGGCAACTACGGAATTTGTCGTATATTTTTTGATACATTCCTGATTGTTGGCTACCTGATAAAGGTACACGGATCTCCTCTTGCCGTCCTTTGTCCCCGTCACCCAGGTCCCCGCGCAGCCGCTTCCGATCATTTTCGGCGCCAGCTCCACAGGACTCGGCACAACCTTGACCAGGAAATCTCTCGGTGTGATTTCACTGTCGCCGACCTTGATCAGTCTGGTTGCGGAATCCATACCGCAGGCTTCCAGGTCCTTCAGCAGCGCTCTCATTTCCCTGGGTACGCCGTATTTGAAGGTTACCCTGTTGCAATCGATCACTCTTGGAACAAGCATGACTTCCTCATGCTCTACGTTGATTACTTCCACATCGCCGATCCCTCCGGGGAAATTGAAGATTTCGGGCTCAGAGAAAGATTCGGTGCAGAACCATCCCCTGCCCTTTTCCCAGATTACGGGCGGATTCAGACATTCTTCGACGGTGGTCCATACGGAGAATCCGAAGGCGACCCCTTCATAACCGGGGATCTGGTAGTTGTCGCCGTCTCTTACGTTGATTTCGTCAATGGTGTCAAACAGATGCTTTGCGGCATATTTGGCGAATACGTCGGCCATGCCGGGCTCTACTCCGGAGCCTACGATTGCCATGTTGCCGGCCTTTTCCCAGGCTTCGTGCTTCTCAAACTGATAATCTCCCAGCTTTACGCCAACGAGCTCATAGGGTTTTTCCGGATGTCTTTTGGAAAGGGTCATGGCGCAGTCAAGATAACCGACGCCCAATTTAAAGCAGGTATCAAAAATGTACTCGTTGAAATCCGGTTCTACCGCGTTCATGACATATGTAATTCCGTGCTTTTTGATTACCTCTTTGATGCTGTCCGTGTCGCGCGCGTTGATCTTTTCCGGAATAAAACGGCCGCCGCCGCACAGTTTTGCGACTTGCTCCGCTCTGGCCAGGTTGTAGTCGGAGACGATGACTTTTTCAGCCCATTCTCCTTCTTTTCCAGCCCTGCTGATAATCATGGCGGCAGAAGTGCCGACGCCGCCGGCTCCGATAATTAAAAGCTTCATTTCGTTAACCTCCACGTATTCGGTAACGTCAAACGTTATCATGTTCTTCTTTCAGACCACAATAACATGAGGCGTTGATCCGTTCTTTGACAGATTTTTTTATCGATTCAATGTTACCAAACGGATTTTAACGATTCAATTATGTGTTTGCTCAAAAAATGTATTCCCTTGCTCTTTTCGCTCTGTTTTTGATGCAAAAACAACAAGTTAATGATTTGCCGGCGAACGAAGGCGCTCAGGAGGTATGATCGATGAGGATCAATTCGGCTCCAAAGCCTGTGAGATAAGACTGGATGCTCAGCGTGTCCACCACGGTCACTGTGGAAAAACTGACGGTCGGCGTCGTCGCCCATCGGTTGGTGAGTTTTTCCCGCTTTGACGCCGAGTGCTCACTTCCCAGCTTTACTTTATAGCTCATAAGAATATTATCCTTTGAGAATTTATACCGGCTCATCCTGTATTCGCCGGCTATCCCCGATATGTTGACCAGGAGCTCCGCCCCGTCATTGAAACTCTTCAATTCTTCCAGGGTCTCTTCCAGCGTAAGGTTTTTTTCCGCAAGTTTTCTGATCCATTCCGTATTGTTGTAAAACAGGATGCTGAAGGACTCCTTGTCCGAATTGCTCTTGTGTGGCCTGGAAATGATATAGTTCATTTCTTCCGCTATAACGTGCTCGTTGAGCGCATCAAGCATTTTCCAGGCAAAAGCCGCCGGCAGCATGCAGTTCTTTTCAAACAGGGACCCGATGCTGTTTCCGGCGATTTCTCCCGTCCTTCCCGGCTGATCAAGATCCAGAGAAACAATGGTCAGGGAAGAACCTTTTTCCCGGCTGTCGGCTGTAAAAATATCTTTTGTCTGACTTTTTATCGCTTTTCTGATATCTTCCGGTTTTGACAGGGCGTATTGGGCATGGATCTCTCTGCTGCTCACATTGCCCGTGTATTTTCGCCGATACTCAAGGGGATGCATCCCGAACCATTTTGTGAAATATTTTATATAGTAGCGGATTGCGGAAAATCCGGACTCTTCGGAAATGGCGCCGATTTTCTTATTGGTTCCCAGCAGCAGTTTTTCCGATTCCTCCACCCTTATAAAACTGAGCAGTTCCTGGAAACTGAGCCCGGTGGCCTCCTTGATCACATGGGAAAGATAGTAGATGCTGAGATGCTCCCGCTCTGCGATTTCGTTCAGGGTAAGCCTCCTCGAATAATTTTCGTACATATAATCCGTGATTCGGTTCAGCCTCCCCGCCAGGACCTTGTTGCCGATGTTTTTGGCTTCGTTGACGAACTTTCCGTCCTCCATGGTAAAATACCGGAAATTGGCGAACAGGTTGGCAAGCAGGTTGTGGGTGCTCTCTATGACTTTATATTCATAACCGTAGCCTTTATCGAGGATGTCCAGCATGATGCGGCCCAGAATGCTGCGCAGGGCTTCCAGGTTTTCGTTGTCCTCATCCTTCATGTCCGTAACGAAAAAGCTGTTCTTCAGATTACCGTAGTATTTCGAAAAATATGACAGGTCGATCTGCAGCATCATTACCATATTGGGCTGGTCCGTATGGTAAAAGCTATGGATCTCCCTGTCGTTCAGAATAAAAATATCTCCCCGGTTCAGGGTGTAATAATAGTAACCGTTTTTCATCCCTACGGAGCCTTCAAGGACATAGACCACCTCGATATCGTCGTGGAAATGGATGGGGTATTCCTTGATATTAGCGGTTACGACATTGACCGGAAGCCCTTCCTTATAAAAATTCTTTTCCTTTAACATGGCTTTATCCTTTCGTATTTAACATTCTGCCCGGTGCTTCAGCGCCGTCTGGCAGAATTTAGGCTGGAAAATCACGAAGGCTCGATTCGTAGATTTTCATCGTCAAACATTCTGCCCGGTGCTTCAGCGCCGCCTGGCAGAATTTAGGCTGGAAAATCACGAAGGCTCGATTCGTAGATTTTCATCGTCAAACATTCTGCCCGGTGCTTCAGCGC
>DATMXY010000422.1:0-4197 GCA_035561275.1 Anaerovoracaceae bacterium
AACGGTACACCGGCGCCACGGCCATAAATAATAAAAGAGGAGCTGTCTCGCCGCAATTTATTCGCAATTTTGAGACAACCCCTTGTTTTATACGTTATTTTATATTATCCCTTTTATATGTCGCTTAGATTCAAGACTTCAGTGATTCCAAGCCCCGGGGCGTCGCCCGGATAAAAATATGGAATCTGTTTCCGCAGGCCCCCCTGAACCGGATCTTCGGCCAGCAGGACCGCCGCATCCAGATCCACGAAGGTGATGTTCTTTTTCGCCGCGGCAAGGTGGGTAGCGGCGGTTAAACTGATTTTACTCTCTATCATGCTTCCCAGCATGCATTCTACGCCATAAGACTCTGCAATCGCATTGATTTTAAGCGCATTAAAGATTCCGCCGCACTTCATCAGCTTGATATTGAGGAGATCGGCCGCCTTCATCTGGAGGAGACGCAATGCGTCTTCCGGGCTGAACAGGCTCTCGTCTGCCATGATCGGCGTGGATACGTGATCCGTTACATATTTCATTCCCATGAAGTCCGAGGCTTTTACCGGCTGTTCCACCAATTCGATATCGATACCTTTCTCTTCAAGAGATCGAATGACGCGGACCGCCTCCTCCGGCGTCCAACCCTGATTTGCATCAAGCCTGAGCTTCATCTGATTTCCTACCGCCTTTCTGACAGCCGAGACGCGCCGGATATCCTTTTCCATATCGATTCCGACTTTCAGCTTTAAGACGTTAAAACCCTGTTCTTTTGCGTTGACGGCATCCTGGCACATCTCATCGGGCTCGTTCATGCTTATGGTCAGATCCGTCTCGACAAAATCCCGGTAGCCGCCGAGAAACTGATACAGGGGTTTTCCGCAGCTTTTCGCCATCAGGTCATAGATCGCCATATCCACGGCGGCTCTGGCACTGGTGCTGTTTACAGACGGGCTGTTGATGACCTCCATGATTTTTTCCAGATGATCGATATCGAGACCCAGCAGGCTTTTTTCCATAAGCTGTATCGCCGCAATGATCGATTCGTTGGTATCACCTGTGATCACTTTAGTAGGAGGCGCTTCGCCGTAACCGATGCTTCCGCCGTCGGTTTTTACCAGGACGACGGTATTTTCGGCGGAATCGACACAGCGCAACGCAGTCCGGAATGTCTTTTTCAGCGGAATGCTTAAATGCTTCAACTCAATGCTTTGAATTTTCATGTCTTAAACTCCGATCTGTTTAACCTCTACATCTTTAGATCCAAGCCGCCCAGCTGCTCTTCATGTTTTTTGCTGAAAACAACGTAGGCAAAATAACCGCAGAGGATCACGTAGGCTGCAAGGCTCACAAGCATATTATCTGTTCTCGGTATGCCGGCCGTGATGGCGGTAAGATCGATGCCGCTGTACAGCAGAGCGGTAACGATTACTCCCATGAGGGCGTCTCCCGCGATCAGTCCGGAGGCATATATGGTGCCTTTTTCAAGTTTCTTGTTCCGCAGATCCGTATCGTACTGTTTCTTCTCGATGATCCCCTTCATGATACCGCCCAGCATCATGGCGGTGGAAAGGTGGATCGGCAGGTACAGGCCCACGGCGAAAGGAAGCACCGAACCGCCCAGCAGATAAACCATGACGGCGATTCCCATACCCATTAAAATCAGGCCCCATGGAAGACTTCCCGTCATAATTCCTTCCGAGATCGCCTTCATCATGTTAGCATGCGGCGCCGGCAGCTTTTCAGAGCCGATCACATAAACGTCGTTCAGCATGATGATCACCGCTCCCATGATGGTCGCCGCGGTCACCAGGCCGAAAATCTGCCCGTACTGCTGCTTCTTCGGCGTGGAGCCCAACAGAAATCCTGTTTTCAGATCCTGGGACATATCGCCGCTTACGCCGATGGCGATACAGAGCACGGATCCTACGACCAGAGTGGCGGTGATTCCCGAAGTCCCGTTAAAGCCCATTGTCCTGAATACAACCGCGGTGACGAGCAGGCCGCCGATGGTCATCGCGGCGATGGGATTGGAGGAGCTTCCAACCAGGCCGACGATATGGGAGGAGACGGTAACAAAGAAAAAGCCGAAGATCAGCACCAGGACCGCGCCCACGCTTCCCGCCGCCACACTTGGGAATACCGGAAGAAAAGCGATGACCGCCAGGACAAAGATGACGCCGATGATGATAAATCTTCCGGAAACATTCTGCTCCGTTCTTTTGATCTCTTCCGACTTCAGCTTTAAATTTCCGAAGGTGCCCTTAAAGGACCTTACAATGATGGGAATGGAACTGAGAAGGCTGATGAAACCTCCCATAGTGACGCAGCCGATGCCGACATATTTGATGTAGTTGCTCCACATTCCCCACATATCCATCTCCGCGATGGGATAGGTTCCGGGAGCGACCGCCTCCGGGAAATACTGTCCGAAATAGTAGATCATCGGCATGATTACAAACCAGCCGAGGGTACCGCCTGCCAGGGAGTAGGCGCAAATCCGGGGACCCACAAGAAACCCCGCTCCGAAAAGGGCCGGAAGGAAATCCATGCCGAAGCCTCCGCCCTTTAGGTTGCCCTTGAAATAGTAATCACTCGTGTAAGGAAAGATAACGATCCCGTCGGTAAAAAATTTGAAGACCGCTCCAAGGCCCAGGGCCTTAAAAAGCATGTTTGCGCTGGTACCGCCTTCGTTTCCCGCGACGAGAACCTCTGCGCAGGCCGTTCCTTCCGGATAAGGGATTTTGCCGTGCTCATCCTTGATGAGAAATTTTCTCAGAGGGATCATGATTAAAATACCAAGAATTCCGCCGGTGCATGCAATCACAAATACGGTTACCATGCTGACCGGAATATTTAAGAGCAGTAATGCAGGCAGGGTAAATCCGATACCTGCTGCGAGAGATTCTCCGGTAGAACCTGTCGTCTGGATGATTGTGTTTTCAAGGACGTTGCCGTTCTTCATCGCTTTGAGGACCGCCATTCCAATGACTGCGGCCGGGATCGACGCGCTGATGGTCATACCGATCAGCATGGCCAGATACGCATTCGCGGCGCCGAATACGACGGAGATCACGCAGCCGATGATGACGGCCCGTGCGGTAAATTCACGCAGGTTTGTCTCAGCGGATATGTAAGGCTTATATTCTTTGCCCGGGTTATAGGTATACGCGTCGGGAGACAGACCTGTCGTCGGCCCCTTGGTTTCGGGGCTTGCAGTTGCACTTAGATTTTCCATAACATTTCCTCCTTTTAAAAATTTTTGGCTGTTCAGCCTTATTTGTCAAAATGGTCAAAGACCATTTTTGATGTCCTTTGTAAAATCTGCCTTGACTCATTGTTTGAGCGCGCGTCCCAGACAAAAAACACATAGAGGTAATTCTGCCGGTTTCCGTAAACAATGGACATTTCATGATTCAGATTTTCCAGCTCGCCGCTTTTTCTGGCTATGGTGATTTCGTCTGGGAGATCGACGCGCATCATGCATTCATCCGCCTGGCCCTTCATAATTTTCATCATTTGCCGGCTGTAGTTACTGTCGATAATCTCTCCCCGGTCAAGGCGGACCATAAGCTCCGCCATTTCGCCGGCGGTGGTAAGGTTCTCCCTGCCCTCTTTTCTGGCGTCCGCGTCCATCAACTTTCTTTGAAGCTTTGTTTCCTTCAGGCCAAGCTCCCGTATACAGAGGTTTATTTTGCCCACGCCCAAAAGATCGATCAGGATATTCGCCGCGGTGTTGTCGCTGTAGATGATCATCAGCTTGATCAGATCGAGAAGGGTGTAGGTATTGCTGCTGTCAAGAAACGCAAGAACGCTGAAAGGAACGATCTGTTCAGGCTCCACGGAGAGGCGGAGGCCGGGATCAAGCACCCCGGAGCGCATTTGCCGGAAGGCTTCGATCATAACCGGGACCTTGATCAGGCTTGCCGACGGGACCACGAGGTTTTCGTTATGGGCGAAGGTCTGTCCCGTATTGAAATCCCTGATCACAAAAGCCGATTCGACGCCGAGCAGTTCCGTATATCGGACCAATTCTTCTTTAAGCATTCGTCACACTCCTTACTATTTATTGACGCTGCCGTGCAGCGGAAAGCAATTTCGGGATAAATAAAAAACCAACAAAACATGCCAAAATAGATGGCCGTTCTGCTGGATTTTACTCATGATGGCAGGGCATTTTCATTTGCTCTGTCTATATAGAATAAAGCAGCCCCGTTATGG